>NZ_VRVC01000129.1:0-14268 GCF_008040005.1 Methylobacterium sp. WL19 | reverse complement strand
GCCACCGCCCCCGGCCGCCGAACTCGCCCTCCTGAAGGATGAGGTCACCACCTGGTTCGCGAGCCTCCGCGACCGGATCGTGGCGGAACTGGAGGCGATCGAGGCGGAGGCCCAAGGGCCGTTCCATCCCGATGCCCCGGCCGAGGCCGGACGCTTCGTGAAGACCCCCTGGAAGCGCACCGACCATAGCGGCACGCCCGGCGGCGGCGGCACCATGGCGATGCTGCATGGCCGCGTGTTCGAGAAAGCCGGTGTCCACGTCTCACAGGTCTTCGGCGAGTTCGCCCCGGAGTTCCGTGCGCAGATGCCGGGCGCGGCGGAGGACCCGCGATTCTACGCCACGGGCATCTCGCTTATCGTCCATCCCTGGAATCCGAACGTGCCGACCGTGCACATGAACACCCGCTTCGTCTCCACGACGAAGACGTGGTTCGGCGGCGGGGCCGACCTGACCCCCGTCCTCGACCGGCGCCGGACCCAGGACGATCCCGACACGCTGCGATTCCATGCGGCGATGAAGGCGGCCTGCGACGCCCATGCGCCGGCCGCCGATTACGACCGCTACAAGGCGTGGTGCGAGGAATACTTCTTCCTCAAGCACCGCAATGAGCCCCGCGGCATCGGCGGCATCTTCTACGATTATCACTGGACCGGCGATCCGAAGGCCGATCTGGCCTTCACCAAGGATGTCGGCCTCGCCTTCCTCGACGCCTATCCGGCCATCGTGCGCGCGAATCTCGCGAGCGCCTGGACCGAAGCCGACCGGCTCGAGCAGCAGGTGCGGCGCGGGCGCTACGTCGAGTTCAACCTGCTTTACGACCGGGGCACCATCTTCGGCCTGAAGACCGGGGGCAACGTCGCCTCGATCCTGTCCTCGCTGCCGCCCACCGTGCGCTGGCCGTGAGCGACGACCTACCGACCCGCTACGCGCCGCAGCAGGATGCGGCGCTGAAAGCCATTGCCGAATGGCGCAAGGCCGGTGGCCCGCAGGTGTTCCGCCTGTTCGGCTATGCCGGCACCGGCAAGACCACCCTGGCGCGCCGCATCGCCGACGATGTGGAGGGCACGGTCGTCTTCGGCGCCTTCACGGGCAAGGCCGCCTCGGTGATGCGGTCGAAGGGCTGCCACGATGCCGCGACGATCCACAGCCTGATCTATCGCAGCAAGGAGACCGAGGAGGGAGGACCGGCCTTCACCCTCAACCGCACCGGGCCGGTCTCGAAGGCGGAGCTCGTCGTCATCGACGAGTGCTCCATGGTCGATTCGGATCTCGGCAACGACCTGCTCTCCTTCGACAAGCCGGTCCTCGTTCTCGGCGACCCCGCCCAATTGCCGCCGGTGCGCGGCGGCGGCTTCTTCACCGAGGCCGAGCCCGACGTGATGTTGACCGATGTCCACCGGCAGGCCGCCGACGACCCGATCGTGCGCATGGCGATGACGATCCGTGAGGGCGGCCGGCTCAGCATCGGCGAGTATGGCGAGAGCCGCGTCGTCTCACGCCGCTCCCTCGATCCGTCGAGCGTGCTGGAATGTGACCAGGTCCTCGTCGGCATGAACAAGACGCGGCGGCTCTACAACAACCGCCTGCGGGAACTCGCGGGCCACACCGACCCGATGCCGGCGGTGGGCGAGAAGCTGGTCTGCCTCCGCAACGACCGGACGAAGGGCCTGCTCAACGGTTCGACCTGGACGGTCCATGCCCTGCGAGCGGCGCCCCGCGCCGATACGGTCCGCCTCGATGTCGTGCCCGACGACGACCCGGCCCTGCGGCGGCGGCCCATCGACATCAAGGTGCTGCGGGCGGTGATGTCGGGCTCCGAGGAGGAGATCCCGGCCTTCCTCAAACGCGAGACCGACGAGTTCACCTACGGCTACGCTCTGACCGTCCATAAGGCGCAGGGCTCGCAATGGGACAATGTCGTTCTGTTCGACGAGTCCTTCGCCTTCCGCGAGCACCGGGCGCGCTGGCTCTATACCGGGCTGACCCGCGCCGCCCGCGCCATCACCGTGGTGGTGTAGCCCCGCGTCTGCTTGCGAAAGGAGTGGCATCCGGGCGACCCGCCACCCACCTGAGCGCCAGACAATCTTTGGAGAGACGCCTTGTCCCACGACCGATCCGGCCCGCCGCAAATGCACGCCACCACGATCCTGATGGTCCGCAAGGGCGGCAAGGTGGTCATCGGCGGCGACGGGCAGGTGAGCCTCGGCCAGACCATCGTGAAGGGCAACGCCCGCAAGGTGCGCCGCCTCGCCAAGGGCGCCGTCATCGGCGGATTCGCCGGGGCGACGGCCGATGCCTTCACCCTGTTCGAGCGGCTTGAAGCCAAGCTCGATCAGTATCCGGGGCAGCTCACCCGCGCCTGCGTCGAGCTCACCAAGGATTGGCGCACCGACCGCTACCTGCGCCGCCTCGAGGCGATGATGTTGGTGGCGGACAAGGATGTCAGCCTGCTTCTCTCCGGCGCCGGTGACGTGCTCGAGCCGGAAGGCGGCGTCATGGCGATCGGATCGGGGGGGAATTACGCCTTGGCCGCTGCCCGCGCACTCGAGGATGGTGAGCACGACGCGGAGGCGATCGTCCGTAAGGCACTGGGCATCGCGGCGGAAATCTGCGTCTACACGAACGGCAATCTCGTCATCGAGCAGCTCGAAATTTCTGCATCTTAATGCCGGATTGATGGCCGGATTAACTCAACCTTGTCGATATTCCCCTAGCGCTGAGACCTGACTTCCTTCAGATCTGGTCGACGGCAATGCGCATCAGGGCAAAACTTCTCGCTTTCGTAGGGATCTGCTCGATGGTGACGCTCGTCGTTGCCACGATCAGCATCCTGTCGCTTCAAACGTTCAACACCGCCCTGACGGATGCGAAACTCGCGTCCCAGCGGGCGCTCGACGCGGCCAACCTCAACCAGATCGTGACCAGTGTCGTCGTCGAGTCTCGCGGCATCTATGCTGCCAAGGACACTCAGGACGCCAAGAAATACGAAGTCCGCCTTAAGAAGAACCTCGACGCCATGAATGCCTTGCTCAAAAGCTGGGCCCCGCGCGTGCCGGCGAGCGAACGTGCGGCGTTCGACAAGATTCTGGCCGATGCCGCGAGCTTCACGATCCTGCGCAACGAGTTGGGGCGGCTCGGCACCGAAGTTTCGCCGAAGGCCGCGGCCGATCAGGGCTTCAACGAGGCCAATCGGGCCAACCGCCAGGCCTTCCAAGACAGCATCGACAAACTCGTCGGCACCGCCGCCGCGGAGGTCGAGGCGATCGATCGATCGACCGACTCCCTTTATGCGGAGCGTTTCCAGCTTCTGCTGTTCCTGGCCGTGGGCGGCACCCTCGGTGGCCTGCTGATCGGCGGTTTCGTGGGAAATCGCGAGATCGCCCGTCCCCTGGCCGGCGTCTCGCAGGCGATCCGCCGGCTGTCCGAAGGGGACTTGGCCTTGCCGGCGATGAAACCCCGGCGCGACGAGATCGGCGAGATCTGGACCAGCATGCAGGTCTTCTCGGCGACGATGAAAGAGGCGGCGGACCTCCGCGCCAGCCAGGACCAGGCCGCCGGAATCGCATCCCAGCGTCGCCGCGGCGAGAGAAACGAACTCGCGGATCGCTTCCAGGGCAGCGTCGGAAACCTCGTCGAGACCCTGGCCGGCTCGGCCGCCGAGATGGAGCTCACCGCCCGCTCCATGGCGGCCAATGCCGACCAGACGAACCGGCAATCCACGGCGGTGATGAACGCGGCCAACGAGACGGCCATGAACGTTCAGGCCGTCGCGGCGGCCACCGAGGAACTCGCCGCCACCGCCAACGAGATCGGCGCGCAGGTGTCCCAGACATCCGCCGCCGCCGCCGGCGCGGTGGATAGCGCGCGCCGGACTACGGAGCGTGTCCGGGTCCTCGCCGACAGCGCGTCCCGCATCGGCGACGTGGTCGCCCTGATCTCCAGCATCGCTAGCCAGACCAACCTGCTCGCCCTCAACGCCACCATCGAGGCGGCCCGCGCCGGCGAGGCCGGTCGCGGCTTCGCGGTGGTCGCGGCCGAGGTAAAGGGGCTCGCCGCCCAGACCGCGAAGGCGACGGACGAGATCACCGCGCAGATCGCGACGATCCAAGAGGCCACCCGCGATACGGTGAGCGCCATCGAAGAGATCGGCTCCACCATCGGCAGCGTCCATACCATCGCGATGGGCGTCGCGGCGGCGGTGGAACAGCAACAGGTGGCGACGCAGGAGATCGCCCGCGGCGTCAACGATGCCGCGCGCGGGACCCAGGCCGTCACCGAAACCATCGCGGATGTTCAGGTCGCGGCGGTTCAGACCGGGGCCGGCGCATCACAGGTGCTGGCCGCCGCCGAGCATCTGACGCGCCAGTCCCTCAGCCTCGGACACGAGGTCGATGGCTTCGTCGGCGGCATCCGGGCCGCCTGAACGCCGTCCCGATGCATCTGGAAAGGAAGGCCGTCGACGCTTAGATCGAGGCCGTGCACGATCTCGATCCCATGCCGACCCGCCCAGATGGTTCCGCCTTCGGCTCGCCCGATCAGCGTTCCTGCGGGTGGCGCATCCGTGCGGATCGAAAGCGCGCCTTCCCCTCTTCTCGGGCAGCGCGGCTGCCGCATCCGACCGGAGCGTGATGACAACCTTCTCCCCCCGCGAAATCGTCTCCGAGCTCGATCGGTTCATCGTCGGCCAGCACGATGCCAAGCGCGCGGTCGCCATCGCCCTGCGCAACCGCTGGCGCCGGCAGCAGCTCGTCGGTCCCCTGCGGGAGGAGGTGGCGCCCAAGAACATTCTCATGATCGGCCCCACGGGCTGCGGCAAGACTGAGATCGCCCGCCGGCTGGCCAAGCTCGCCGGCGCGCCGTTCCTCAAGATCGAGGCGACGAAGTTCACGGAGGTCGGCTATGTCGGCCGCGACGTCGAGCAGATCATCCGCGATCTCGTGGAGGTCGGCATCGGCCTCAAGCGCGAGGAAAAGCGTCGCTCGGTCCAGGCGAAGGCCGAGGCGGCGGCGGAGTCGCGTATCCTCGATGCCCTGGTCGGGCCGACATCGGGCCAGGCCACCCGCGACAGTTTCCGCAAGAAGCTGAGGGCCAGCGAACTCGACGACAAGGAGGTCGAGATCGAACTGTCGGGCGGATCGCCCTCTGGCCTGCCGATGTTCGAGATCCCGGGGATGCCTGGCGCGTCCATGGGGGCGGTCAATCTCGGCGACATGCTCGGCAAGGCGCTCGGCGGCCAGAAGGGCAAGCCGAAGCGGATGACGGTGCGCGAGGCCTACGCCCCCCTCCTCGCCGAGGAATCCGACAAGCTGGTGGATACGGAATCGCTGACGCAGGAGGCGATCCGCGAGGTGGAGAACAACGGCATCGTCTTCCTCGACGAGATCGACAAGATCTGCGCCAAGGAAGGCCGCTCGTCGGCCGACGTGTCCCGCGAGGGCGTGCAACGCGATCTGCTGCCGCTGATCGAGGGAACCACGGTGGCGACGAAGCACGGTCCGGTGAAGACCGACCACATCCTGTTCATCGCCAGCGGCGCCTTTCACGTCTCGAAGCCGTCCGATCTCCTGCCGGAACTGCAGGGCCGCCTGCCGATCCGGGTCGAGTTGCAGCCCCTCACCGTGGAGGATTTCAAGCAGATCCTCACCACCACCGAGGCGAGCCTGCTGAAACAGACCGTGGCGCTGATGGCGACGGAAGGCGTGACCCTCGATTTCACCGACGATGCCGTGGACGCGCTCGCGCGGGTCGCCGTCGAGGTGAACAATTCGGTGGAGAATATCGGCGCGCGCCGGCTCCAGACCGTGCTGGAGCGGGTGATCGACGACATCTCCTTCACCGCCACCGACCGGTCGGGAGAGACCGTCGCGATCGACGCCGCCTATGTCCGCGAACGGGTGGAGAGCCTCGCCGCGAACGCGGATCTCAGCCGGTTCATCCTGTAGTCCACGCCCCGGCAAGGTTTTAGGCCGCGACGGCCCTGAGAAAACGTCCGATCTCGGCTTCGAGGTCGGCTGCGACGTTTTCCACCTGGGCGGCGCTGCCCTGGACACCTTCGGCCATCGTGGCCGTGCTACGGGCGGCACCCGTGACGGTGGCGAGATCGCGTGCGATCTCCACCGAGGTGGCGGCGGTGTTCCCGGCATTGCGTGAGATCTCGCCGGTCGCCTCCCCTTGTGCAGCGACGGCTGTCGCGAGCTCGGTGGCCATCACGCTGATCGCACCCATGCGATCCGTCACACGGCCGATGGCATGAGCGGCCTGATCCGTCGAAGTCTGGACGGATGCGACCTGACCGGCGATCTCGTCCGTCGCCTTCGCGGTCTGGCTCGCCAGGGCTTTCACCTCCGCCGCCACGACGGCGAACCCACGGCCGGACTCGCCGGCCCGCGCGGCCTCGATCGTGGCGTTCAGGGCGAGCAGATTGGTCTGTTCCGCGATGGCCCGAATGAGGCCCACGATGGTGCCGATGCGCTGCGCGGTATCGGCGAGTTGCGCCATCTGCTGGTTTGTGGCGGACGCTTCGCCAAAGGCTGCGTCGATCTCGGTCTTGGCGACATTGAGGCGGGCGCCGATTTCCACGATCGAAGCCGAGAGTTCCTCGGCGGCGCTTGCGACGGTCTGCACGTTGGAGGAAGCCTCTCGTGATCCGGCTGAGGCGCCTTCCACCGCACGGGTGGCATCCGAAGACGCGTCCGACATGGCGGCGGCGCGGGTCCGAAGCTCGCCCGTCTGCGCGCCGACCAAGCGGACGGATTTTGCGACCTGCGCCCGGAAAAGGGCGATCTCGGCATCGATGAACGCCCGGCGGTCCTGAATGTCCTTGGCACTCACCATCCGGTCGGCTTCCAGTTCACGCGCCTTCAGGCTGGTTTCGCGCAAAGCTTCGAGGGCACGGGCCACGGCACCGACTTCGTCTCGTGCGTCGCGATAGGGGATCGCATCCTCGAGATTCCCCGAAACGAGACGGGAGGTCCGCTCCGCGACCACGCGAATGGGTCGAAACATGCGGAACGCGGCAAAGCCCAGGACGAGACAGGCCAGGAGCGCCACCGATAGAATCGTCCATCGCACCGTCGAGATGGTCTGAGCTTGAACCACGTCGTAGGCTTCGAGGGGCACGCCTACGAACAGGATGCCGTTGATCCGACCCTTCGCATCCTGCGTCGGTTGATAAACGGTGAGGTACCGGCGGCCGAACAGGGTCGCGGGCCCGAAATAGACCTTTCCGCTGCGGATCAGCGCCTGTGCGGGGTGATCGTTGGCGAGGGCGGTGCCCACGGCCCGCTCGCCATCCTCTTTCTTCACCGTCGTGACGCGCCGCACGAAACGGTCGCCCGCGGGGTCGTAGGCGAAAACCGTGGCGGTTCCCCCGACATAGTCGACGGTGCGGTCGACGATGGATTGATCGCCCAATGCGCCGAGGTCCGGCGATCTGGCCAAGGTTACCCGATCCCCATCGAACCCGATCTCCGTCCCAGGGACCGTATCTCTGTACACCAAACTCAGCGTCCGCAGATGGCGGTTCCCATCCGCAGCCTGCTTTTCCTTGAGTTGATGGTCGATCTCCCAGCTGGTGGCCACGAGAAGTGCTGCGGATACCAGAATGATCATCGCCACCGTGAGGAGGATGACTTTCGCGGTCAACGATTTAAGATACAACATCATGCCGCAATCCGGGGATGGAAATACTATCGAGGCATGTATTGAAGCACGATAAATTTATCGTCCGATTAATGCTCTACCTTGATTTGACAAAGGAGTCTGTTTTTCTATCTATAATTATATTTCTACTATCTACTCAATCCACGGCGGATGAGGATATGAGTTGCGATGCCAACAGTCGCCCCTATGGGACTGCCGGGCGCTGAACCGCTATCCGTCTCACCGGGTTTCCCAGACCTGTCCGGGACGCAGGGCGACGAACCGCTCCGGCGGAATTCCGCCCGCCGCGCATGCCGCCGCCAGCGCCTCCACCGGCTCCTCGATCCCCTCGTCGGTGAGGCGGAACGTGCCCCAATGGTGGCCGAGCATCTGGTCCGCCCCGAGCAGTCCGGCCGCCACGACGGCGTCGGCCGGGTTCATGTGCTGGCCCTTCATGAACCAGCGCGGCTCGTAGGCCCCGATTGGCAGGGTGGCGAGGCGCGGGGGACCGAAGCGGTCGCGGGCGTCGCGGAAGATCGCGCCATCGGCGAGACCGGTATCCCCCGAATGATAGACGACGCCGGACGGGCTGGTCAGGACGTAGGAGCACCATAGCGCCATGCGCTTGTCGTTGAGGCCCCTGGCCGACCAGTGATTGGCGGGAGTCATGTGTAACGTGAGTCCGCCGCCGAGATCGACGGACTGGCCCCAGTCGCATGTCTCCACATGCATCGTATCGTCGAAGGATCGCAGGATGCTGTCGTTGCCCAGCGGCGCCACGATCAGCGGCTGATGCCGTTGCCAGAGCCGGGCCACTGTCGGCCCGTCGAGATGGTCGTAATGGTTGTGGGTGATCAGCACGACGTCGATGGGCGGAAGCGCATCGAAGGCGATGCCCGGCGGATTGACCCGTTTCGGACCCGCCACGGAGAGGGGGCTCGCGCGCTGGGCGTAGACCGGGTCGACGAGGATGTTGCGGCGGCCGATCTGGAACAGATAGCTCGCATGGCCGATGAACGACACGCGTAAGCCCTCCACCCGTTCCGGCGGCGTATCGTTGAAGGGGCTCGGAAATGAAGCCGGCCAAGCGACCCCGGCCCGCTCCCGCTTCCAGCGCAGGATGTCTCCAAGCACCTTGTCCGCCGGCTGATCGACGCCGTGGAACTGCAGCCCGTCGAAATGATCGGTCACCGGGCCGCTGTAATACGGGTTACGGCCCTTGCTGCGCCGATGCGCCGCGTAGCCGACGCCGCCGAGCGTCATGACGGTGAGCGCGGAGAGGGTCGCGAGAAGGCTTTGCCGTTTCATCGTTCCGAGATGGCGGTGGCCGCCGCGCAATCAAGACGCCCGCCGTCAGGCTTCGCAGTCCTTGGGCATCACGGCCACCAGCTCTCCGGCGAGGGCGCGGATCTTCCGATGGGCTTCGACCTCGACTTCCTCGCGGGTCTTGTTCTCGGTCGGAATGGCGACGACGCCGGTGATCCGCCCATGCGCACCGATGAGCGTGAAGTTGAATCGCCCCATGCGACTGCGGCGAACGACGAAATGCGGCAACGGTCTCGCTCCTTCCCGAAAGCATCGGTCTGAAAGGACGAGCTACGGGGCGGAGAGCCGAAAAGTTTCAGGACCGCCAGCGCAATTCCTGCTGCACCAACGGATTGCGGAAGGACCGCGCCTCGCGGGCCGCCTGGAGGGCTTCGCGCTTGAGGCGGAAATACCATTGCGACGGCAGATCGCTCTGGCCGAACAGCACCATCGTCGGCTTGCGGTCGAGACCGGCCTGGGCGTGCTGGAGCACCTGCTGGTCCTGGGTCAGGAACTGCCGCATCAGCGGGCGCGCCAGGGGCTTCAGCAGGTTGAGGACCGGCATGTTCCAGTAGAGCGCGTTCGTCAGCATGGTGCGGTTATGGGTGAGCGGTGTCGCGAAGGTGTAGTTCGCCACGCGCTTCGGCCCGGCCTCGATCCGCTCCAGCCGCACGCCGGGCAGGCGGAACTCGATCTCCACCTCCGGTACGCCGCCGAGCAGCTTGTAGACCGGCGAACTGGTCGTCGTGGCATGGCTGGACATGGTGAAGCCGTGCGGCGTCGGCGTGAAGGTCTTCACCTTCTCGCGCAGCTCCTTCGACGGGCGGAACCACCAGGAATCATGGACGAAGGCCACGTGGCCGGGGTCCACGAGGCTCAATGTGGTGAGGTCGAAGGAGGCCTCCACCACGAGTTCGACCACCAGGGAGCCCGCCGCCTCGAACCCGAGTTCCGGCAGGGGCGGCAGGTCGCCGCCCGGCGGCCCGAGATAGGGGTTCACCCAGACGAAGCCGGCGCTCTCGCGGATAGGAAAGCGCTGGACCGTGATCCGGGTGAAATCCGCCGCATCCGCCGAGGACAGGGTGGGCACGTCGCGGCAGCGCCCGTCGGTGCCGAAGCGCCAACCATGGAAGGGACAGGTCACGGCGTCGCCATCGAAGCGTCCCTTCGACAGGGCCATGCCCCGGTGCGGGCAGCGGTCGCGCATGGCGAAGGCGGCTCCGGCCTTGTCGCGGCCGAGGACGATCTGCTCGCCATTGAGTTCGACCGCACGCAAGCTGCCGGGTTTCAGCGTGTCGGCGCGGCCGACGCAGTAGAACGCGTCGGGCAGGGGCTGGCGCATGGCGTCCGGGTCGAGGGCCGCTTCGTCGGTCGCCGGGTTCTTTGCCGTATCGGCCTTCGCCTGGGGCGGCGGGGATGAGAGCATGATGGGCCGCGATTGTCCTGAGGCGAACGCGTCTCCGGCGATGCCCCGGCCGGTCGGGCGCGGGACGATACGTGGCGGAGGGCGCCTCGTCTTACGCCTCGGCGACGGCGGTGGCCACAAGTGTAAAGGGCCGGCCGATGAACGCCTGGCGTTGACGCCTTCGGGCAGCGCGCGGGCGGTCGGGAGCTCCCCAGCGGCGAGGCGCCGCGCCTGCCGCATCGGGGCTTTTCAAGCCGCGAATCCGTGACTAGCTTGGGGTTCTCGCAACGAACGAAAGGAGGTGATCCAGTGTCTCATTGCCTAAATCAGCCGCTTACCTCGGCTTACCGGACCTGGAACGTCGCCTCCGGCGCGCACGCCTAGCGCGTTAGAGGACCCCTCACCGGGTTCGGCCGAACGGACAAGCGGTTCGGCAATGGAAGGGCCGCCCTCATGGGGCGGCCCTTCGTCGTTGGGGTCTCGGTCAGTGAGTGGTTCAGCGCTTCTGGAACAGGGGCTGGGCCAGTGCCTCGGCCCGAGCCATCCAGAGGTCGCGATCGGCACAGGCCTGGGCCAGTTCCTCGGCATCGCTCTCGGAGCGCGCGCGAGCCTCTTCCAGCTTCTCGACGAAGAGGGTCTGGAGTTCGGCGAGGCGGTCACGCTCGGCGCGCAGGTCGTGGAGCTCGGCCATCTCCTTCTCCACATGCGACCGCAGGCGGCGCAGTTCCTGGGCGAGGATCCCCTGGAGTTGGTCGTAGCGGTCGCTCTCGACCTTGAGCTTGGCCTTGAGCATCAGGTTCTCGGCCATCAGTTCCGAGACGTCGCCGTCCTCGCTGGTCTCGGGAGCCTCGGTCCGCGCGGGCGGCGACACCACCCGGGGCGACCAGGACGAGGCCTGCGGCTCGGCCTTCTCCGGCGCGGCCGGTCTTTCGAACGCCGCGACCTTGTCGGCGGCGGGGGCCTGCTCGGCGGAGGTGGTCGCCGCCTTCATGGCCGCCAGCCAATCGCGCAGCGGTCCGGGCGTCGGACGTCCGTTTAAATCCTGTGCCTGGTAGTGACGGGCTGGTTCCGACATCGCTCGCGTCCTCGTGTGCAGACGCATTCGATCAAAGCATGCTTAACGAACCGTAAAGGTTAAGAAAATTTCCTCGTCCCGATTTGCGGAAACGGGCGCGCCGCGTGGCGCGTGTTCCTCCCTGCCGAAGGGTCACTTCGACCGCCGTATCATGCAGACATAAGAGAGTCCGAGCCACGGCCGGCATCGGCTTTCGTCGAGGGGGCGCGACCACCCAGCGGACCGGGCCGATGCTATAGCTCGGAGCGCAATCGCCAAAGGACGGACACGGCACATGTATATCGAAGCGCCCAGCCTCGTGGGACAGCCCGGCATCAGGCACGCCTTCTTCACCCGTGCCGGCGGCGTCTCCCACGGTCTCTATGCCAGTCTCAACGGAGGCCTCGGCTCGCAGGACGAGCCCGCCCTCGTGGCGGAGAACCGGAGCCGCATGGCCGGGCATCTCGGCGTCGCGCCGAGTCATCTCGTGAGCCTGTATCAAGTCCACTCCGCCGAGGTCGCCATCATCGACGGCCCCATGGCCCTCGCCGACCGCCCGCGTGCCGACGCCATGGTCACGCGCGTGCCGAACCTCGCTCTGGGCATCGCCACCGCCGATTGCGGTCCGATCCTGTTCGCCGATCCCGTGGGCCGCGTCGTCGGCGCCGCCCATGCGGGATGGAAGGGCGCCTTGTCCGGTGTGATCGCCGCCACGGTGGAGGCGATGGAGCGTCTCGGCTCGGCGCGGGGCGACATTATCGCCGTGCTCGGCCCGACGATCTCGCAAGCCGCCTACGAGGTCGGGGACGATTTCCGCACCCGCTTCGCCGAAGAGGTTCCGGGTTCGGACGCCCACTTCGCGCCGGGCCAGCGCGAGGGGCACGCCCAGTTCGACCTGCCCGGCTTCATCGCCCGTCGCCTGCGGGAAGCCGGCATCGAGAAGGCATCGACACTGGGCCTTTGCACCTACGCCGATCCCGAACGCTTCTATAGCTATCGGCGCACGACCCACCGGGGAGAGGCCGATTACGGCCGACTGATTTCGGCGATCGTTCTTGCCGCCTGACAGGCGAGACGGTGGCGGCCAGGGTCTGCGACAATCTGTCATTCGCCAAGGTAGTGAAAAAGCGTGGCCGTAAGTGAACCTTGGCCGTTCGGCAGTGTTCTGGCTATGCGTTGCCTCTGCTGAGGTGGTCGCTGCCACAAAGGGGCCGTGTTCGACACACGCGGCGTGGTTGCGATGCAACAGCTTCCTGAGGGATGCTGAGCTATAGACGGGGAATTGCGCAGGACCGCTCCCAAAAAGGCGGCCGCGCTAACGAGTAGAGGACCAGACCATGAAATCCTTCCTTCGCGGCACCACCGCCCTTGCCGGCATCGTCATCGCCGGTTCCGCTTTCGCCGCCGACCTTCCGCGTCGCGCCGCTCCCCCGGTCTTCGTGCCGGTGCCGGTGTTCACCTGGACGGGCGCCTACTTCGGTATCAACGCCGGTTACGGCTTCGACGCCGGTAGCAACAGCGACCGTTACAACCTCCCGGCCGGCTCCGTCCTGAACGGCGGCCCGGTCAACCGGGTGTTCAACGCGAACAGCGGCAACGATCTCGAAGGCTTCGTCGGCGGTGGCCAGGTCGGCTACAACTACCAGTTCACCCCGGGTTCGGGCGTGGTCGTCGGTATCGAAGCTGACGCCCAGTACACCGATTTCGGCAACAAGACCCGCACCGTGAACGGCACGTTCAGCCCGGTCGTCGGCGGCCTCAACGGCACCACCGCCGTTCGCCTCCCCGGCAACGAGATGAACTTCTTCGGCACCGTCCGCGGCCGCATCGGTTACGCCTTCGACCGCACCCTCGTGTACGGCACCGGCGGCTTCGCTTACGGCGACGGCGGCACCGGCTCCGACGATTTCCGCACCGGCTACACCGCTGGTGGTGGTATCGAGTACGCTCTCCCCACGGACTCGTTCTTCAACTTCTTCAAGTCGTCCGCTGTGACGCTGAAGGTCGAAGGCCTGTACGTGAACCTCGAGCAGGAAGGCCGCGGCAACCGCTCCGTCTACAACCCCGCCACGAACGTGCTTTCGCTCAGCCCTTCGGCTCGCGAAGCCG
This sequence comes from Methylobacterium sp. WL19, assembly GCF_008040005.1. Classification (NCBI taxonomy): domain Bacteria; kingdom Pseudomonadati; phylum Pseudomonadota; class Alphaproteobacteria; order Hyphomicrobiales; family Methylobacteriaceae; genus Methylobacterium; species Methylobacterium sp. WL19. Next base: position 753 of record NZ_VRVC01000129.1, on the reverse strand, counting down.
AGTTCGCCGTGGTCCGCGCCGGCCTGAACTACAAGTTCGGCTCGTACTAGGCCTTACAGAACCGACGCTCCGCCTCAGGGCGGAGCACGAGGTCTCTAGAAGGAGCCCGGCTGAAAAGCCGGGCTCTTTTTGTTGCGTGAGGAAGACGAGTGGCCTCCGGCTCTATCACCTTTCCGAAATTTCATGCTCCGAACCTGAGCTCCCGTGCATCCGCAACGGCGAAGTTCGCGTTGACCCCCTGACAAAGCCTGAGGCGCCACCCCATCTCGGAGGCGCCGGGGCGGCATTGGCCCGCAGGCTTCTCTCAGGAGGACGACCCCATGAACAGCGAAGAACGCGAGGTCATCGGCGGCATTTTCCAGCGTCTGGAGCAGGCCGCGAGCCAGCCCCGCGACGCCGATGCCGAGCGCTTCATCGCGGACAAGCTCCGCGCTCAGCCCTATGCGCCCTATGCGATGGCGCAACTGATCTATGTCCAGGAAGAGGCGATCAAGAGCCTGAACGAGCAGCTCGAACAGGCTCGTCAGTCGGCCCAGCAGCCCCAGGGCGGCGGTGGCGGCTTCCTCTCGAGCATCTTCGGCGGCGGCTCGCGCCAGCCGGAACCCCAGCGTCCGACCGGCCAGCCTTGGGGCGGTCAGGGTGGGCCGCAGCAGGGATACGGTCAGCAGCCCGGCTATGGGCAGCAGCCGGGTTACGGCCAGCAGCCCGGTTACGGCGGACCGCAGCAGGGCGGCCCCTGGGCCGGCCAGCAGG
>NZ_VRVC01000128.1:0-14355 GCF_008040005.1 Methylobacterium sp. WL19 | reverse complement strand
CTCCGCGCGGCTCGACGAGACCGCCGGCCCGGTCGCGCGTGCGACGGCCGAGACGGGGTTGGAGCCCTGGCTGCGCCTGAACGTGCGGGGCCGTGACCTCATTGCCACCGGAGAGGCGCCGAACGAGGCCGGGCGCGTCGCGGCCCTCGACAGGCTCAAGCGCCTGCCCGGCCTGCGCCACGTGGTCGGGCGTATCGGTATCGTCGAGGATGCCTCTCCCTTCGTCTGGACGGCGACGCGCACGAGCCCGGAGCGGATCGAACTGACCGGCAACCGGCCTGTCGAGATCGGCCCGCGGGCGCTTGCCGCGAAGCTCGCCCCGGAACTTCCGTCCGAGACCAGGATCGTCGATCAGGCCAAAGCCGCGCGTGGAGCGCCGCCGGACTTTTCCACCGCCTCTGCCTTCGCGCTCGAACAACTGAAGCCGCTGGCTCCGGGCGCCAGCGCCACCATCGCCGACACCACCGTGTCGCTCAGCGGCGAGGCATCGACGGTGGCCGATTACGAGGCCGTCAGGCAGGCCTTGGCCCATCCTCCGACCGGCTTCACCATGGGCAAGGTCGACATCCGGCCGGCGGCGACCCCCGATTTCCGGTTTGCGGTGACCCGCGAGCGTGGCGGCAGCCTCGTCCTTTCGGGGAATGTCGTCTCGGAGACGGCACGCGAGGAGATCCGCGCCATGGCGGACGATGCCGCCGATGGCGCCACGGTGGACGACCGGATGCAGACCGCCCGTGGTCTCGCGGCTGGGATCGATCCGACCACGCTCGGCCGCTTCGCCTTCCGGCTTTCCTCGCTGTTGCAGGACGGCAGCGTCACATTTGCCGATTCGCGCCTGTCGGTCTCGGGGACCGCACTCGACGGGCAGGCCATCGGCGAGGTCGACGCGCTGCTGCGCGACGGGCGACCGCGAGGCACCAGGGCCGGGCCGGTCGATCTCGCCGCCATGCCGCTCTCGCCCTATCGCTTCATGGTCCGGCGCGAGAGCGATGCGGTGACGCTGACCGGGCACCTTCCCGACGGCGCCACGCGCGACCGTATCCTGGCGACGCTGCGACCGCGCTTCTTCCGCGAACGCATCGTCGACAAGAGCCGCATCGCCGAGGGCGCACCGCCCAACCTCATCGGCGCCGTCGAGGCCGGCATCACCAGCCTCGCCATGCTCGCCACCGGCGACATCCGCCTCTCGGACAGGAAGCTCGCCCTGACCGGCGACAGCCTCTACCGCGAGAGTGCCGGTCGGTTCGAGGCCGATCTCGCCCGGCGGATGCCGGCCGGCTGGCAGGCGCAGACCGAGGTGAAGCCGCCGCCCGGCACGACCCTGGACGACCCGGCGGCCTGCCGGAACTCGTTCGACCGCGCGACAAACGGGAGCCGCCTCGTCTTCGCACCCGGCGGCGTCACCCTGAGAGCGGAGTTCTATCCGACCCTCGACGCCGTGGCCTCGGCGGCGAAAGCCTGCCCCGGTCTGCGCATCGAGGTGACGGGTCATAGCGACCCGGCCGGTGCCGCGAGCGCACCGAAACCCGCCCTGGACGCAGGGGTGGAGAACACCTCGTCGGTCGATTCGGGAAAGTCTCGGGACGCCGACAAGGCCTCGAAGCCGGTGGTCGCGAAGGCCGACAAGCCTAATGCGAAGCCCGCCGATCCCAAGCCCGCCTCTGTGAAGGACGGCAAGGACAAGGCGGCAAAGGACAAGGATGCCAAGGCGGAAGCCCCGAAAGAGGCGAAACCGGCGGAGCCTGAACCCGACATCGCTCGACAGCGGGCGCTTGTGATCGTCGAGTATCTGCTCCAGGCCGGCATCCCGGCGGACAGGATCGTCGCCGCGCCCGCCGGCCGCGCCAATGCCACCGGGCAGGGCGTCGGCCTCGCCCTGCGCTCCTGAGAGATCGTCCCGATGCTCCTGCTGTTGACGATTCTCTGGCCCGCGCTCGCCGCCAGCCTTGCGCTGGGCGCCGCCATCGGATGGCACTTCGGACCGCCACGCGACCGGCTTTCGACCGCCATCGGACTCGGACTCGGATTCGGGGCCGTTGCGCTCGCCGGGCTCGCTTTCAGCGGGCTCGTACCGGGGCGCCCGGGCTTCTGGGTGGAGAGCGCGGCGCTGAACCTGGCGGCCTACCTCGTCGGCGCCGGGACCGGAGCCCTGGCGAGACTGGCCCGTCCGTCGCCGCCGAGGGCGTCGGGCCTCGACCGTGTCGGCGGCTCCCCCGACCGTCGCGCTCCATCACCTCGACCCGCTGCCAGTGCCGAGCGGAGGCTTCGAGGGAAAGCTTCGGGATGAGATGGGTCAGGGGAGGATACCCCTTCCGCTCACCGCGCCCCGCGCTGAAGGTCCCCTTCGATCAGCAGCGCACTCTTGCCTTCCAGGCGGCTGCGGTAGACCTGCAGGTTCTCCATCACGCGCTGGACGTAGTTGCGGGTCTCGGTGAAGGGGATGCGCTCGACCCAGTCGATGGGATCGACCCCGGTCCGGCGTGGATCGCCATAGGCGTCGATCCACTTCTTCACGTTGCCGCCGCCGGCATTGTAGGAGGCGAAGGCGAGGATGTAGGAGCCGCGCCAATCCTCCATCAGCTCCCCGAGATGGGCCTGGCCGAGGCGGGCATTGTAGGCGGGATCGCTGGTGAGGCGGTCCTGGTCGTAGGAGGCGCTGACCCGCCGGGCCGTGCGCTGGGCGGTGGCCGGCATCATCTGCATCAGCCCGCGGGCGCCGACGCTGGATTGGGCACGGGGATCGAACTGGCTTTCCTGGCGGGCGATGGCGAAGACCATGGCCTTTTCCACCAGGGGAACGGCGGCGGAGGCCTCGTAATCGGGAATGCCGATGGTCGGGTAGGCATGGGCGTCGAGGGGCAATCCGCGCTGGACCGCGAGCTTGCCGATGGCCACGAGGGCGCGGGAATTTCTCACATCGACGGCGAGGTTGCCGAGCGCGCTGATTTCGGCCGGGTTGGTCAAACGGTTCGCCGTGTCGATGTAGAGCGGCAGCGCCAGGTCCTTGAGCGAAGCCGCCTCGAGCATGCGCAGGGCCCGCGTGGTCAGGCGGTTCTCGAACGCCGTCGCGGCGGCGGGCTCGAGTTCGGAGACGACGCGCAGCGGAAGGCTCGCCTGTCCGAGCTTCGCCCGGGCGAGTTGCCCGTAATAGGCGATGGGCTGGAGCGCCGCGCGCTCGTAAAACGTCTTGGCGAGGCCCGCATCACCCGCCGCCTCGGCGGCGCGGCCCTGCCAATAGGCGACGCGGGCGAGCGAGATCGGCGTCTCGGCGATGGTCGCGGCCTTGGCGAAGTGGCTGGAGGCCCTGGCCGGATCGTCGAGGAAGCGCAGGGCGATCCAGCCCGCATGGAACTCGGCCTCGATCCGCTTCTCCACCGTGCGGCCGCTATGGCCGGCGGCGACCTCGTAGGCGAGGCTTGGATTTCCGATATCGATGAGCTTGCGGGCGACGATCCGGCGCTCGACCCACCATTCGTCGCCATCCACGAGGACGTCGCCGTTGGTGGGGGCGGTGGCGAGGATCGCAGCGGCCTCCACCGGCTTGTCGGCCCGGCGGAGATACTGCGCCCGCGACAGGATGTAGGACGGATCGCTGCGGAGCGACGGTGGCACGGCGTTGAGCGCGGAGGCGGCCGAGGAACTCTTGTCTTCCACGGCGCGGCGGGCGCGGACCAGGCTGGCATAGCCGCCGCCGGCATAGGCAGCGGCCCGGCCGGCCGACTCGTAATCCTCCTTCAGGAGGGCGCGCTCCATGCGAAAGCGGTGATCGACGCGGGTGAGGACACCCGGAAAGGCGTCCATCACCTTGGTCTCGAGGGCGCGCCCGAAGGTCTCGGAGCGCCACAGGTCGCGGACCAGGGAGGCGGCGTCCTCGTCGAGGGCCTCCGCCCGGAAGGCGAGGGCAAGGGCGAACTTGCCCGGAGCGCTCGACGGACGGGTGCCGGCGAAGAAGGCGCGCACGGTCGCCGGGTTCTTGCGCTCGGTGAGAAGCGCCTCCTCGGCGCGGCGGCGCAGGAGCGGACCCGCCGGCCATTCCGGGTTGGTCCGGGTGAAGGAGACCGTGCGCTCGAAGCCGATGCCGGAGCCGGCGCGGATCGCCACCCATTCGAGCAGAGCGAGGGCGGCGGGATCGGTGAAGCCGTCGCGCAGGCGGTCGCCCTCGGACACCTTGCCGCGTCGATAGGCATCGATGGCCTGGCGCAGGGCGGGGAGATCGACATCCGGCGCCACCTGGGCCGCGCGGGCGGGATCGGGCACCTCCGGAACGGGCGCGGCCGGCGTCATCGCCGCATCGGGAAGGGGGAAGGCGATCGGCGCTTCAGGATCGGCGGAGGCATAGGCCTTGGCGGCGGCGGGCAGGGCCTTGCTCGGCGCGGTCTCGGCGCTGCGATCGTCCAGCTTCAAAGCGTCGGCCGCGACCGCATCGGTGGCGGCGGCCCGGCTGTCCGGCACGAGGACGGACGGGGCGACGGCATCGCTCGACGGACGGGTGACGATGTCGTCCCCCTGGCCGGCCGCCACGGGGAAAACCGAGGCCGGCCCGATCCACATCGTCGTCCCCGCCAAGGCGACGGCGAGGGACACGGGGAGGGCGGCACGATAGGAGCGCGTCCAGAACGCCATGGTTCTTCCAGTCCCGTCGGATGCGGACATGCTTAAGCTGTCCCAGAGGGCATTAAGAAGTCATTAACTGCGCCGACGGACCGTTTGCGCGCGTGCAAGCGAGGCCCTATGTCTGCCCGTCCGCGAGAGCGGTGACGCGGCCGGCACACCGGCCCACCGAAAGATCGACGGCCGGGAACGCCAGGATGACCGACACCACGACCCAACGCCTCAAGGGCGCCATGACCGCCCTCGCCACGCCGTTTCGCGACGGCGCCTTCGACGAGGACGCCTTCCGCAAATTCGTGGTCTGGCAGATCGAGCAGGGCATCCATGGCCTCGTGCCCGTGGGCACCACCGGCGAGACGCCGACCCTGAGCCATGACGAGCACGACCGTGTCGTGGCCGCCTGCATCGCCGAGACCGCCGGCCGTGTGCCGGTGATCGCGGGCGCGGGCTCCAATTCCACGGCCGAGGCCGTCGAACGGGCCGTCAACGCGGAGAAGGCCGGCGCGGATGCCGTGCTCGTGGTGACGCCCTACTACAACAAGCCGACGCAGGCGGGGCTCTACGCGCATTTCAAGGCCGTCAACGACGCCATCGGCATCCCGATCATCATCTACAATATTCCCCCGCGTTCGGTGGTCGACATGAGCGTCGACACCATGGCGCGGCTGTATGAGCTCAAGAATATCGCCGGCGTGAAGGATGCCACGGCCAAGCTCGACCGTGTCAGCCTGCAACGCCAAGCCATGGGTGAAGACTTCATCCAGCTTTCGGGCGAAGATGCGACGGCGATCGGATTCAATGCGCAGGGCGGCGTCGGCTGCATCTCGGTGGTCTCGAACGTCGCACCGCGCCTCTGCGCCAAGTTGCAGGAAGCGACCCTGTCGGGCGATTACGCCACGGCCCTGCGGTTTCAGGACCAGTTGCTGCCGCTGCACGTGGGATTGTTCGCGGAATCGAACCCGTCGCCGGTGAAATATGCCCTGTCGCGGCTCGGCCACATGAGCGACGAGGTGCGCCTGCCGCTCCTCACGGTCAGCGATGCCACCAAGGGCATCGTCGACGCCGCCCTGCGCCATGCCGGCCTGATCGACGGCTGATCACCCCTCGCAGGCGAAACGCCGGCGAACCATATGAATGTCGATCGGCCGCATCGCGCGGCCGATGACGGCACCAGATCCTTCCAGACAAGGGGTATCGGCGCGGACAGGCCGATGCTCCAGAACCGACGATGTGATGGCTCCCAAACCGCAAGACACCCGCCGCGTCGTCGCCGACAACCGCGCCGCCCGCTTCCACTACGAGATCTCGGACGTCCTCGAGGCGGGCATCGCCCTGACCGGGACGGAGGTCAAATCCCTGCGCAAGGGCAAGGCGGCCATCGGCGAGGCCTATGCCGGGCCGTCGGGCGACGAGCTGTTCCTGTTCAACGCCTACATCCCGGAATATCTCGAAGCCAACCGCTTCAACCACGAGACCAAGCGCCCGCGCCGCCTGCTGCTCCACCGCAAGCAGATCAACAAGCTCATCGGCGCGACGAAGCGCGAGGGCTACACGGTGGTGCCGCTGAAGATCTACTTCAACGAGCAGGGCCGCGCGAAGATCGAACTCGGTCTCGGCCGGGGCAAGAAGCTCCACGACAAGCGCGAGAGCGCCAAGGAGCGGGATTGGGAGCGCGACCGCGCCCGGATCATGCGCGACAAGGGCTGACCGACGAACGCTCCGTTGACGGGCGATGCCCGCCCTGCCAAGACACCGCCCATGACGACGAGCCCGATCCTATCCGGATTGTATTACGCGCCGCTCCCTTAGCGGCGAGGTGCTTTGTCACGTCTCAACCGCCCCGGTCGTCGGCGGTTGACCCTCTTCCAAGCACCGCTGGCCCCTCGGCTCCATAGAGGTCAGTTCCGTGTCTTTGGCTACGTCCCCTTCATCACGCATCACCGTCGGGATCATCGGATTCGGCGCGTTCGGCCAGCTGATCGCCCAACATCTCGGGCGGTATTTCCCGCTGCGCGCCTACGATCCCGCCCTGCCGCAAGGCGACGATATTCAGGCATCTCACGGGCAGCACGAGTCCCGTCTCCTGGAAGACTACGGCGTTCACACATCTCGCGGGATGCGCGGGTGCCGTCTCTTGGAAGGAGAGGGACAGGGTGAGGTGTGTGACCTTTTCGGAGGCGGACCACACCTCACCCCAGCCCTCTCCTTCCAGGAGAGGGAGCCCGTCGCGCCTCATGTCGAACCCGCCTGGGTAGGGAGAACGACCGGCGACCAGATATGTGAATTCAGTACGCAGAAAGGGGCGAGGAAAGCCGGGGTGCGGCTCGGCTCGCTCGCCGAGACGGCCACCTGTCGCGTCGTCGTCCTGGCCGCTCCGGTCTCCAAACTCGCCGAGGTGGTCTCCGCCATCGGACCTCACCTGCGGCCGGGCGCCCTCGTCCTCGATGTAGGTTCGGTGAAGATGGTAGCCGCGAGGATCATGGCAGACGGGTTGCCCGATCACGTCGAGATCGTCGCGACGCATCCGCTCTTCGGACCGCAGAGCGCGCGTTCGGGCGTGAAGGGGCTGAAGATCGCCGTATGTCCGATCCGGGGGAGGGGAGGCCGGCGTGCCGCGGCTTTCCTGCGCAAGCAGCTCGGCCTCGACGTCATCCTCACGGACCCGGAGGCACATGACAGGGCCGCCGCCTCGGTCCAGGGGCTGACCCATCTCATCGCAAAGGTCTTCGTCGAGATGGAGCCGCTGCCGACCCGCATGACGACGAAGAGCTTCGACCTGCTGATGCAGGCGGTCGGCATGGTCAGGCACGATGCGCCGGAAGTCTTCGATGCGATCGAGCGCGCGAACCCCTATGCGGCGGATGTCCGCCGCCGGTTCTTCGCGCACGCCTCGCGGTTGGAAGCGGAGCTGTCGGCTCAGGGCGCGGACGCCACGGGCTGAGAGCGATGCTCCAGATAGGTGCCGAAGAGGCGGTCTGCCGCGCTTCCCCGGTGACAGATGTCGTTACTGTTCGGTCGCGTCGTCGCCCTGGCGGATACCGTAGCGGGTTTCCAGACCGGGATTGGGACGCGCCGCCGGCCGTTCGGCCACGTCGCGCGGCAGGTCTCGTGGAATGTCTCGCGGCAACTCGCGCGGACCACGCGCCGGACCGTCGCCCTGGCTTCGGACGCCACGCTCGCCGGGGTCGCGACCGACCCGGGGAATGAGATGGACGAGGTCGACGAACTCGTCGGCCTGCCGACGAAGGTCGTCGGCAATCATGGCCGGCTGTGTCTGGATCGTCGAGACGACGGTGACGCGGACGCCGCGCCGCTGCATCGCTTCCACCAGGGAGCGGAAATCGCCGTCGCCGGAGAACAGCACCATGTGGTCGATGCGGGGCGCGAGCTCGAGGGCATCGATGGCCAGCTCGATGTCCATGTTGCCCTTGATCTTGCGACGGCCGGCGGAATCGGTGAATTCCTTGGCCGGCTTCGTCACGACCCGGTAACCGTTATAGTCGAGCCAATCGATCAGCGGACGGATCGATGAATATTCTTGATCTTCCACCATCGCGGTGTAGTAGAAAGCTCGTATCAAATTATCGCGAGCCTGAAATTCCTTGAGCAGCCGGCGATAGTCGATATCGAAACCGAGTGCCTTCGTCGCCGCATAAAGATTTGCCCCGTCTATGAACAGGGCGCTGCGCTGTTGTGCGCTCATTGAATGATCCATTTTCTCATCAGATTTTTCACATGTAAGGCAAGAAAGTCCGAAAGCTCAACGCTTCACCAGAAGACTTGCAAACCCGAATGCTTGATAACGCGAAGAATTTGATCCTAATAATCAAATCATAAATAAAACCAAGAATTAGCGGGCCACCGGAGCTACCCGCCTATCATATCCTTTGTTATTGTCCGAGCGCGGCGCTTGTCAACCATGACATGTATGCAATCACCAGAGAAATCGAATGAAAGCTAGGTCTGCCTACAATATTCCACTTTGCGCAACTGATATGCCTAATTGCATGCCAGAAAAACGACTACCTTAAGTTTCTAATCTTGCTTAGGATCAGCCCGGTGCTTTCACTCGGCTGCCGGGCTTGACGGCAGGCAGCGCGGCGAGTTCCGGCGGCAGCGCATCCGCAGGATAGACCGGAATGTCGAGGGTGACCAGGGAGACCATGGGAAGGCCGATCTCGCCGCGCCCGCCCGAGCGGTCGATGAGACACGCCGCGCCGATGACCTCTCCGGCCTCGGACTGGAGGGAGGCGAGGCATTCGCGGGCGGAGAGGCCCGTGGTCACGATATCCTCCACGATCACCGCGCGCTGGCCGGCCGGGATGCTGAAGCCGCGACGAAGGGAGAATGGCCCGCCGGGATCGCGTTCGACGAAGATGGCGCGCGCCCCGAGATGGCGGGCCGTCTCGTAGCCGGGCACGATGCCGCCGATGGCGGGGGACACGACGATGTCGATGGGGCCGAAACGGGCGACGATGACCTCCGCCAGGGCCTTGCACAGTCGCTCCGTCCGGACCGGGTCGGAGAAAATCGCCATCTTCTGCAGGAAGACACCGGAATGGAGCCCGGAACTGAGGACGAAATGCCCTTCGAGCAGGGCACCCGCCTCGCGGAATTCCGCGAGCACCGCGTCTGGCGTCATGAGAAAAGTGTTCCTAGAATGAGACGGTCCGGCGGCGTTTGTGGCAGCGTGGACCACGAGGCGCAAGGCGCCCCGACCCGCCGGGGGCCTTCCCACACCAAGGCCTGGTAAACAGAGCGTTACGCGGCGGTGATGGCCGACGACGCGTCGCGGGAGCCCGGCCGTTCAGCCGTTGACGCGGTCGACCCTGCTCACGGTGCGCTTGCCCCGCAGCTCGGCGACGATGGCGTTGAGGTGCTTCAGGTCCCAGACGGAGAGGTCGATGACGATCTCGGTGAAATCCTGGGTGCGCCGCTTCATCGAGACGTTGTCGATATTGCCGTCGTGATCGGCGATGACCTGCGCGATCTGGGCGAGGACGCCGGGCTCGTTGATCGATTGCAGGGCGAGGCGCGCGGGAAACCGCTCGCTCCCTCCCGCCTCGACGTCCCAGCGCACGTCGAGCCAGCGCGCCGGCTCGTTGTCGAAATCGGCGAGCGCCGCCGACTGGATCGGATAGATCGTCACCCCGACGCCGGGCGTCAGGATGCCGACGATGCGGTCACCCGGCACCGCGCCGCCATTCGGGGCGAAGCTCACCGGCAGGTCGTTGTCGAGACCGCGAATCGGGATGGCGTCGGCACGGCCCATATCGGCGGCGCCTTCGGGGAAGGTCAGGCGCATGGCCTGCCCCTTGGCGAGGCTGAGACGCCCCGCCCCTCCATCCATGGGCTGCTGCAGCGCGGCCGGGCCCGTGCGACGCTCCTCCTTGTGGTCGGGATAGACCGCGCGCACCACGTCGCCCGAGAACATCTCGCCACGGCCCACCGCCGCGAACACGTCCTCCGTGCTCTGGCGCGCCAGACGGGGGAGCGCGCCCCGCAGCTTGTCCTCGGAGAAGCTCTTGGCCGCCCGCTCGAAGGCGCGGTCGAGGATCTGGCGGCCGAGGCCGGCATATTGCCGCCGCACGGCCGAGCGAGTCGCCCGCCTAATCGCGGCGCGTGCCTTGCCGGTGACCACAAGGGATTCCCAGGCCGCCGGAGGCGATTGCCCGTCGGCCCGCGCGATCTCGACCTCGTCGCCATTGACGAGCTCGATCAGCAGCGGCGCCATGCGGCCGTTGATCTTGGCCCCCACCGCCGTGTTGCCCACATCGGTATGGACCGCATAGGCGAAATCGATGGGCGTCGCGCCGCGCGGCAGGGCGATGAGGCGCCCCTTCGGCGTGAAGCAGAACACCTGGTCCTGGAACAGTTCGAGCTTGGTGTGTTCGAGGAACTCCTCCGGGCTGTCGCCCTCGGCCAGGAGCTCGATGGTCCGCCGCAGCCATTGATAGGCGCCGCTTTCCGTGGCGAGGCGCGGATGGACGCCGCCGATCTCGTCCTTGCCGCCGCTCTCCTTGTAATGGGCATGCGCGGCGATGCCGTATTCGGCGATCTCGTCCATGGCCGCGGTGCGGATCTGCAGCTCGACGCGCTGGCTCTTCGGCCCGATCACCGTGGTGTGGATCGAGCGGTAATCGTTCTGCTTCGGGGTGGAGATGTAATCCTTGTAGCGGCCCGGCACCATCGGCCAGGTGGTGTGGACGACGCCCAGGGCGCCGTAACATTCGGACAGGGATTCCACGATGATGCGGAATCCGAAGATGTCCGAGAGCTGCTCGAAGGCGACCGATTTGCGCTCCATCTTGGCGGAGATCGAGAAGGGCCGCTTCTGCCGCCCGGTGACCACGGCGTTGATGCCCTGCGCGGCGAGCTTTGCGGTGAGATCCCGCTCGATGCTCTCCACCAAGCGCTCCGACTTCACCGCGAGATCGGCCAGCCGCTGGGCGATCGTCGCGTAGATCTCGGGCTTGAGGTTGCGCAGCGCGAGGTCTTCGAGTTCCTCGCGCAGTTCCTGCATGCCCATGCGGCCGGCGAGCGGCGCGTAGATGTCCAGCGTCTCCTGGGCGATCCGCTCGCGCTTCTCCGGCTTCATGTGGTGGAGCGTGCGCATGTTGTGAAGGCGGTCGGCGAGCTTCACCAGCAGCACGCGCACATCCGCCGCCACAGCGAGCAGGAGCTTGCGGAAGTTCTCACCCTGGACCGCGCGTTTCGACACGAGGTCGAGGCGCTTGAGCTTCGTCAGCCCGTCCACCAGGGCGCCGATCTCGGGGCTGAAGAGCTCGCGGATCTCGTCGAGGGTGGCGGCCGTGTCCTCCACCGTGTCGTGCAGGACGGCGGCGACGATGGTGGCGTCGTCGAGCCGGAGATCGGTGAGGATCGCCGCGACTTCGAGGGGATGGGCGAAGAAGGGATCGCCCGAGGCCCGCTTCTGCGTGCCGTGAGCGCGCATGGCGTAGACATAGGCGCGGTTGAGAAGGGCCTCGTTCACGGCGGGGTTGTAACGCCTCACCCGCTCCACGAGCTCGTACTGGCGCATCATCCGCCGCAACACCCTTCACACATCGTGACTGCCCGCCTTTGTCTTATGTTGTCCCGCATCGCGGCCGGGCACGCCAGACCCATGGCGCCGCATGACACCGGTTTCTCGCGCCGAAAAACGAAAAACCCGGCGCATGGCCGGGTTTTCGCGAGATTGTCAGTCAAACAGGATCGTCAGTCGAAAACGGGTCGTCCGATCACTCGGCCTCTTCGTCCGTCTCGGTGGGCGGAGCGAGGTTCTCGAGGCCGCGCAGCAGATCCTCTTCGCTCATCCGGTCGAACTGGACGGCGCCGTCGTCGCTGGAGGATTGCGGCGCCACGGCGGCGGCGGCGGGCGAGCTCGACAGCAGCGGCACCGTCTCGGCCTCCGGCTCATCGACCTCGACATATTTCTGCATCGAATGGATGAGCTGTTCCTTGAGGTCGTCGGCCGTGATCGTCGCGTCGCCGATTTCGCGCAGCGCGCAGACCGGGTTCTTGTCGCGGTCGCGGTCGATGGTCAACGGCGCTCCGGCGGCCAGCAAACGGGCGCGGTGGCTCGCGAGCAGGACGAGCTCGAAACGGTTCTCGACCTTGTCGATGCAGTCTTCAACGGTGACGCGAGCCATGCGGGAGGGCTCCTTCCATAGACCGGGAATGTAGAGATTGATCCGGCTCCATACACCGCCTCGCGCGGCGCAACAAGCGCGACCAGCATATTGCATCCGCCGCCCACACGGGCAGCACGTTCGGGACCTGCGTTCCATCCCGGCCCGGGGCCGCTGCTTATCGCCAGGGCGACAGCACTCCGCCCCACGGTTATGCGTGGCCCTGGTCAAGCTCATGCGAGCCTTCGCATGGCGATTGGAAGAGGGCCCAAACCTCATGACGAAGACGCTCAGCCGCCGCGGCCTGTTCAGCTGTGCCTGCCATCTCGGCGCAGCGGCCTTCGCCGCCACCGCCATGCCGAATCTCGGTCTGGCGGCCAGCCCGTCCACGAAGAAGACGGACCTGACGGCCGACCAGGCCCTCGAGCTGCTGAAGGAAGGCAATCGCCTCTACAAGACCGACAGCCCGGTGCGCTCTGTGCAGGGCCGCGACCGCCGGATCGAGATCGCCCTCGGGCAGACGCCGTTCTGCGTGCTGGTGAGCTGTTCGGATTCCCGCGTCTCGCCGGAGATCCTGTTCGGGCGCGGTCTGGGCGAGCTCTTCATCGTCCGCAATGCCGGCAACACCGCCGATACCGCCGCCCTCGGGTCGGTGGAATACGCCGTGTCGCAGCTCGGCGTTCCGCTGGTGCTGGTCATGGGCCACAGCCGCTGCGGTGCCGTGCTGGCGGCGGCCGACGTGGTGGAGAACAACACCGTCTATCCCGGCTCCATCGGCCGGATGATCGAGCCGATCGTGCCGGCGGTGCTGTCCGCACGCGGCAAGCCCGGCGACTTCATCGAGAATTGCGTGCGCGCCAATGTCGACCGGGTCGTCACCCGTATGCGCACGGCCTCCGAGCCCGCCCTCCTCGATCCGCTGAAGGCGGGCAAGCTGCGCATCGTCGGCGCCTCCTACAGCCTCGATACCGGGGTGGTGGACTTCTTCAACGAGGCCTGACCCGGCCCGCGATGGCGGCGCCTCGTGTTGACACCCGGAGCGGGCGGTGCGACTGCGCCGCCCTTTCCGTGCGAGAACATGACCATGGCGCGCGCATTCATCTTTCCAGGCCAGGGTAGCCAGGCCGTGGGCATGGGCCGGGCCCTGTCGGAGGCCTTCCCCCAGGCGAGGGCGGTCTTCGACGAGGTCGACGAGGCGCTCGGCCAGTCGCTCTCGACACTGATGTTCGAGGGACCGGTGGAGGAACTGACCCTCACCGCCAACGCCCAGCCGGCCCTGATGGCGGCCAGCATCGCCACCCTGCGCGTACTCCAGGCGACACGCGGTCTCGATCTCGTCCGCGACGTGGCGGCGGTGGCCGGCCATTCCCTCGGCGAATACACGGCGCTCGCCGCCGCCGGGACCTTCACCCTGGCCGATACCGCCCGCCTGCTGCGCATCCGCGGCGAGGCGATGCAGGGCGCGGTGGCGCCCGGTGCCGGGGCCATGGCGGCCCTCATCGGCGCAGATGCCGAACTGGCCGGCTCCGTCGCCGTGGAGGCCTCCGAGGGCGAGGTCTGCGACGTCGCCAACGACAACGGCGCGGGGCAGGTGGTGCTCTCGGGCGCGAAGGCCGCCGTGGAGCGCGCGGTGGCGATCGCGCAAGCGCGCGGGATCAAGCGCGCGGTGATGCTCAACGTCTCGGCGCCGTTCCACTGCTCGCTGATGGTGCCGGCGGCCGAGGCGATGCAGGACGCCCTCACCCGGGTGGCGATGAAGCCTCCCCTGGTGCCGGTCTATTCCAATGTCTTGGCCGCGCCGGTGCTGGAGCCGGCGGCCATCCGCCAGGCCCTCGTCGCCCAGGTGACGGGCACCGTGCGCTGGCGCGAATGCATCGCCGCCATGGCCGCCTCCGGCATCGATCAGTTCCACGAGATCGGCACGGGCAAGGTGCTCTCCGGCCTCGTCAAGCGGATCGCCCCCGGCGCCACCGCCACCCCCGTGGGCACGCCCGACGACGTGGCCGCCTTCCCGACGCTCAGCTGACAACAGGATTGCCCATGTTCGACCTGACCGGCCGCAAGGCCCTCGTCACCGGCGCGACCGGCGGCCTCGGCGGCGCCATCGCCCGGG
>NZ_VRVC01000127.1:0-14647 GCF_008040005.1 Methylobacterium sp. WL19 | reverse complement strand
GGCACGCGCTCGGTCGTCCCCCCGGCCTCCAGCAGGGCGGTGTCCGGGACCAGCCCGGTGAGGCCGCGGATGCTCGCCCGGGCCCGGCCGGCGGCCACGCCCTCCAGCACCTCGCCGACCAGGAACAGGAACACGACCGTCGCCGCCTCCTCGGTCGCCCCGATCAGGGTCGCGCCGATGGCGGCCACGGACATCAGCGTCTCGATGGAGAACGGCGTCCCATGCCGGGCCGCGGAGATCGCGCGGCGGGCGATCGGCACCAGCCCGATCATCATGGCGGCGAGGAATGCCCAGCGCTCGGCCGCCGGCGCGGCCTGTCCGATGGCGTAAGCCAGCACCAGGGCCGTCCCGCAGGCGAACGCCAGCAACGCCTTCGGGGTACGCCACCAGGCCTGCTCGGGCCGCCCGGCATCCGACGCCACGGCGGCGGCGGGGTCCTCGGCGCCGTAGCCCAGGCTGCGGACCGTCGCCGCGATGGCGAGGGCGTCGGTGTCGGGACCGTGCCGCACCGTCAGGGTCTCGGTCGCCACCGAGACCTGTATCTCCTCGATTCCGGGCAGGCGCCGCACCGCGTTCTCGACCTTGGCGGCGCACGAGGCGCAATCCATCCCGGTCACGCGCAGGCGCGTCGAGGGGCTCAGGGTCCGGTCCAGGGTCGTCGCATCGCTCATGGCGGGTCCCTTCCGCATCTCTCCGGAAGACCCTACTTCCTCCAGCGACTAGAGGAGCAAGCGGCATGAAGCCCATCGCCATCGGGGAGTTGTCGCGACGCGCCGCGGTGAAGGTCCCCACGATCCGGTTCTACGAGGAACGTGGGCTCCTGCCGACGCCGGAGCGCACCGAGGGCAACCGCCGAACCTACGGCGAGGCGGATGTCCGGACGCTTCGGTTCATCCGGCACGCCCGCGAGCTCGGCTTCGAGATCGAGGACATCCGCGCCCTGCTCGACCTCGCCGGGCACCCCGAGCGTCCGTGCGGGGAGGCCGACGCCATCGCGCGCAAGCACCTCGCCGACATCGACGACAGGATCGCACGGCTGACAGGCCTCAGGCAGGAAATGAAGGCGATGGTCGAGCAATGCTCGGGCGGCGACGTCCGTGAATGCCGCATCATCGAGGTACTGGCCGACCACGGCGAGTGCCTGAGCGACCGCCATTGACCGGATCCGGAACGAACGCTTGCTCCTCCAGCCGCTAGAGGAGTTACCGAGCCGCGATCGCCGCGCCAAACCGGAAGCCGAGATGACGGAACACCACGACCACGCCCATGACCACGCCGGGCACGCCCACGGCCCCGGGCACAGCCACGCACCGGCAAGCTTCGGGAAGGCGTTCGCCATCGGCATCGCCCTCAACGTCGGCTTCGTCGTCGTCGAGGCCACCTACGGGGTGCTGGGGAACTCGATGGCCCTGTTGGCCGATGCCGGCCACAACCTCTCGGACGTGCTCGGCCTCGTGGTGGCCTGGGTCGCCATGGTGCTGGCCAAGCGCGCCCCGAGCGCCCGCTACACCTACGGGATGAAGGGGTCGTCGATCCTGGCGGCGCTGTTCAACGCGGTGTTCCTGCTGGTCGCCGTCGGCGCCATCGCCTGGGAGGCGATCCAGCGCTTCGGAGAGCCCGCGCCGGTCGCCGGCAAGACCGTGATGATCGTGGCCGCGGTCGGCATCCTCGTGAACGGCATCACCGCCTGGCTATTCGCCTCGGGGGCCAAGGGCGACATCAACATCAAGGGCGCCTTCCTGCACATGGCCGCCGACGCCGCCGTCTCGGCCGGCGTGGTCATCGCCGGCCTCGTGATCCTCTACACCGGGTGGACCTGGCTCGATCCCGTCGTCAGCCTCGCCATCGTGGCGGTCATCGTCTGGAGCACCTGGGGCCTCCTGCGCGACAGCCTCACGCTGTCCCTCGCCGCCGTCCCGCCGGGCATCGATCCGGACGCGGTCCGAAGCCATCTCGAAGGACTGCCCGGGGTCGCCGCCCTGCACGACCTGCACGTCTGGGCGATGAGCACTACCGAGACCTGCCTCACCGCCCATCTCCTGATGCCCGGCGGCCGACCAGACGACGCCTTCCTGATGGACGCCGCCGCCGGGATCAGGGAACGGTTCGGCATCGGCCACACCACCCTGCAGGTCGAGACGAGCGCCGACACCGCCTGCACCCTCGCCCCCGCCCACGTCGTGTGAGCCATCGGAAACATGCCCGACCGTAAGGGAATGCCTTCAACCCGTGCGACCGAAGGAGCCCTGTATCCGTGTCGCGAGACATCGGTTCGGTGCTTCCGGCCACCGATGGATGAACGGCGGTTTCAGGCCTCGTTCAACCGTCGAAGCCGATCCTGACGGCATCATCCCTTGAGGAACGAGCCATGCGTGTCCGCATTCCGGCCTTGGTCGCCGTCAGCCTGATCCTCGCCCCGGCCGCGGCGTCCGCCCAATACTACGGCGGCGACTTCGACCGGCGCGGCGACGTCCATGTCGATCGCTACCACCATGGCGACCATGACGACGTCGTCATCCACCGACCGCACCGGGATTACGGCGACCGGGCGTACTATGGCGAGCGCCGGTTCTACGGCGAGCGCAGAGACCACCATCATCACGACGACTATTGAGGTTCCGTCCTCGTCGTGGCTCACCCGGCATGTACGGGTGACCCTGAATCGTTCATAAGGCGACCATGACCACGGGACCCCGGATCAGGGCCTACGAGACGATGCGCGGCTGGTGGGCGACCACCGTCCGCGTGCTGTCGCTCGTCCTGGTCCTGTCACTCGTCGTCCCCGGCACGGTCCATTCCTCCGAGGCCCATCGCCCGGCCAGCCATGGACTGTCGGTGTCCGCCCCGACCGAGGCGGCCGGCATCGGCCACGGCGATGCCTGCCCGGCCTGTCACGCCAACTGCGGTTGCCATCAGGCTCTTGGGGTCGACGAAGCACCTGCGTTGCCGTCCCCGGCGACCGGGCGTGCTCTGTACGCGACCGTGACCACCGCCATCGGGTCCGTCTCACCGGACCGTTTACCGAGGCCGCCTCGCGCCTGAGGCCGCATCGCCACGACCGTGGCGCTTGCCTGCCGTCCATCCTTGCGGATGCCGGCTTCCTCATCGAGCGTGATCCGAACCGGATCCAGGAAGCCGCTTGAGCGGCTCGCCGGATCCCAGGCGAATGGCCTTCCTCCATGCGTGCACTCCTCTCCGTGGCCTTCCTGGCCATCGGCGTCGCCGTCGGCGGTGCCTTCCCCCGTGTGTCCGAGGTCGTGCAGGGCGCGCTCGCCGCCGCCGGCCTGACGAACGCCCGGGCAGCGCCGCCGACCAACGCAGCCATGACTAAGCCGGCGACACCCGCAGCCGACGATGGCCACGGTCATGGCGAGCATGGCCACGAGCATGCCGACGCCGAGCCCAAGCCTGCCGGCGAGCACAAGCACGCCGAGGGCGAGGCGCACGGCCACGACGAGGAGGGCGAGGGCAAGATCAAGATGACGGCCGAGCAGGCCGCCGAGCAGGACATCAAGCTCGCCACGGTCGAGGGTGGCATCCTCTCACGACATCTCCTGGTGCCCGGCACCATCGCCCAGGACGCCGACCGGATCGCCCGCGTCCCCGTGCGGGTGGTCGGAACCGTGGCCGAGATGCGCAAGCGCCTCGGCGAAGAGGTCGCCAAGGGCGAGGTCGTGGCCATCCTCGACAGCCGTGAGGTCGCCGAGGCCAAGAGCGACTTCCTCACCGCGACGGTCAAGGCCGACCTGGAGAAGACCAACTTCGACCGCCAGCAGGCCCTCTGGGACAAGCGCATCTCGGCCGAATCAGCGTTCCTGAACGCCAAGGCCGCCTACTCCGAGGCGACGCTTCGGGTCGACCTGGCACGCCAGAAGCTATCGGCCCTGGGGCTGAACGCGGCCGAGGTCGCGACGTCCGCCAAGAAGGACGAGACTACCCCGAACCTATCTTCGTTGCGCCGCTACGAGCTCAAGTCCCCGCTCGCCGGCCGTGTGGTCGAGCGCAAGGTCGACGTCGGAACCGCCGTCGGCAAGGAGGGCGATCCGGCCGACGTTTACACCGTCGCCGACCTCTCCTCCGTGTGGATCGAGCTGGCCATCCCGACCACGGAGCTCTCGAAGGTCCGGGAGGGCGCCAAGGTGACCATCGTCGGAGGCGACGACGGCCCCCGCGGCGAGGGCAAGGTCGTTTTCGTCAGCCCGATCCTCAACGCCGAGACGCGCTCCGCCCGGGTCATCGTCGCCCTGCCGAACAATGACATGGCCTGGCGGCCCGGCACCTTCGTGACAACCGAGGTCGAGATCGCCCGCGACCCGGTCAAGGTCCGGCTGCCGAAGTCCGCGATCCAGACCATCGGCGGCGAGAAGGTCGTGTTTGTCCGAACACAGGAGGGCTTCGAGCGCCGGGACGTGACCATCGGCAAGGCCGACGACGACGCCTTCGAGATCCTGACCGGCCTCAAGCCCGGCGACGAGGTCGCGGTGGCCAACTCCTTCGTCCTGAAGGCCGAGCTCGGCAAGGCCGAAGCCGACCACGACCACTGAACGGGGGCCGGCCATGATCTCGAAGATCCTCGACTTCTCCGTCCATCAGCGATGGCTCGTGGTGCTGCCGTCGCTCCTCGCGGCGGGCTTCGGCGTGTTTTCGCTGACGAAGCTTCCCATCGACGCCGTCCCGGACATCACCAACAACCAGGTGCAGATCAACACCACGGCGCCGTCGCTCTCCCCGGTCGATATCGAGAAGCAGGTGACCTACCCGGTCGAGACCGCGCTCGCCGGGATCAAGGGCCTCGAATACACCCGCTCGCTCTCGCGGAACGGCTTCTCGCAGGTCACCGCGGTCTTCTCGGAGGCGACAAACGTATATTTCGCCCGCCAGCAGGTCGCCGAGCGCATCGGCGAGGCGAAGTCGACCCTGCCGCCGGGGGCCGAGCCGCACATGGGCCCGATCTCCACGGGCCTGGGCGAGATCTACATGTGGTCGATCCACTACGCCCAACCGAAGGATCGTAAGGTCTCCCCGGACGGCAAGCCGGGTTGGCAGGGCGACGGGAGCTACCTGACCCCCGAGGGTCAGCGGCTTGCGACAGAGCTCGAACGCACGGCCTACCTGCGCACGGTCCAGGACTGGATCATTCGCCCCCAGGTGAAGACCGTGCCGGGCGTGGCCGGCGTCGACAGCATCGGCGGCTTCGACAAGCAGTACCACGTCCAGCCGGACCCGATGAAGCTCACCGCCCTTGACCTGTCCTTCGCCGACATCGGCCGGGCGCTGGAGGCCAACAACGCCAACCTGGGTGCCCGCTACCTGGAGGACAACGGCGAGGGCTACGTCGTCCGTGCCGCCGGCCGCCTTGAGACCATGGAGGACATCGGCTCCGTGGTCGTGACCACGCGCGGCGGGGTGCCGGTCCGCATCTCGGACATCGCGGAGGTCCGGATCGGGCGGGACCTACGCACCGGGTCGGGCAGCGAGGACGGGCGCGAGGTCGTCATCGGCACCGCCCTGATGCTGATCGGCGAGAACAGCAGGACGGTCTCGGCCGCCGTTGACGCAAAGATGACCGAGATCCGGCGCACGCTCCCGCCCGGCGTCGAGGTCCAGACCGTGCTCAACCGGACCCTGCTGGTCGAGGCCACCATCCGAACGGTCGCCAAGAACCTCGCCGAGGGCGCCGCCCTCGTCATCGTCATCCTGTTCCTGCTGCTCGGTAACATCCGGGCGGCCATCGTCACCGCCCTCGTCATCCCGGTGGCGATGCTGATGACCATGACGGGTATGGTCCAAGGCAGGATCAGCGCCAACCTCATGAGCCTCGGGGCGCTGGACTTCGGCCTCATCGTCGACGGCGCCGTCATCATCACCGAGAACGCCCTGCGCCACCTCGCGGAGCGCCAGGGGGAACTCGGGCGCAAGCTCGACCTGGAGGAGCGCCTCGTCACCGTGCGCGCCTCGGCCGAGGAGATGATCAAGCCTTCCCTGTATGGGCAGGCCATCATCATCCTCGTCTACGTGCCGCTCCTCACCTTCACCGGGGTCGAGGGCAAGATGTTCGAGCCGATGGCGCTCACCGTCATCATCGCCCTCGTCTCGGCCTTCGTCCTGTCGCTGACCTTCGTGCCAGCGATGATCGCGATCGTCATCACCGGCAAGGTCACGGAGAAAGACAACGTCCTCATCCGCGGGCTCAAGGCCGCCTACCGCCCGATCCTCGGGGCCGCCCTGCGGGTTCCGATGACCTTCGTCGCGGTCGCCCTGGTGCTGCTCGTCGGCGCCGGCTTCCTGTTCAGGGGGCTGGGCCAGGAGTTCATCCCGCAGCTCGACGAGAAGAGCATCGCGCTGAACGCCCAGCGCATCCCCTCGACCTCCCTCACGCAGTCGCAGGCGATGCAGCTGAAGGTCGAGCAGGCGATCAGCCGCTTCCCCCAGGTGGCCTACGTCTTTTCGAAGACCGGTACCGCGGAGGTCGCCTCCGACCCGATGCCGCCGAGCTCGTCCGACACCTTCGTCATCCTGAAGCCGCAGGAGGAATGGCCCGATCCGGACCTGTCCAAGGCCGAGTTGCAGGAGCAGGTCGAGAAGGCTGTCGGGACGCTCGCGGGCAACGTCTACGAGTTCTCCCAGCCGATCCAGCTCCGCTTCAACGAGCTCCTGGCCGGCACCCGCGGCGACCTCGCCGTGAAGGTGTTCGGCGAGGAGTTCGAGCCGATGCTGAAGGCCGCCAACCAGGTCGCCGCGATCCTGCGCGGGACCGAGGGCGCCGACGACGTCAAGGTCGAGCAGACGGCGGGCCTGCCGTTCCTGGAGATCAAGATCAACAAGACTGAGGCGGCCCGCCTCGGCCTGAGCACGTCCTCGATCCAGGACGTCATCGGGGCGGCCATCGGCGGACGGGAGGCCGGCATGGTGTTCGAGGGCGACCGTCGCTTCCCCATCGTCGTGCGCCTGAACGACAAGGTGCGCGAGGACCGCGAGGCCCTGGAGAACATCCCGGTGCCGCTGCCCCCGGGCGTCAACGGGCGGGCCTCCTCGGTGCTCCTGAAGCAGGTCGCGAGCTTCTCAGTCACCGAGGGACCGAACCAGATCTCGCGCGAGAACGGCCGCCGCCGGGTCGTGGTCACCGCCAACGTGCGCGGCCGCGACATCGGCTCGCTGGTGGCTGAGGCCCAGGCCAAGGTCGCGTCCGGTGTGCAGCTGCCGTCTGGCTACTACGTGACCTGGGGCGGGCAGTTCGAGAACCTAGCCTCCGCCCGCCAGCGCCTCATGGTCGTGGTGCCGGTGTGCTTCTTCCTGATCTTCCTGCTGCTGTTCTCGGCCCTGAACTCGGCGCGGGACGCCCTCCTGGTGTTCAGCGCGGTCCCGCTGGCACTGACCGGCGGTATCGCGGCCCTGTGGCTGCGGGGCATGCCGTTCTCGGTCCCGGCGGCGGTCGGGTTCATCGCCCTGTCCGGGGTGGCGGTGCTCAACGGCCTGGTGATGCTGAGCTACATCAAGCAGCTCATCGCGGAGGGAAAGCCCCGTCGAGAGGCGATCCTCGAAGGCGCGATGACCCGCCTGCGCCCGGTGGCGATGACGGCGCTCGTGGCGTCCCTGGGGTTCGTGCCGATGGCCCTGGCGACCGAGACGGGGGCCGAGGTCCAGCGTCCGTTGGCGACCGTGGTCATCGGCGGGCTCATCTCGGCGACCCTGCTGACCCTCGTCGTCCTGCCGGCGCTCTACGCGCGCTTCGCCGGTGCCGTCGCCCCGAGGAAGGCTACCGTCGAGAAGGAGGGTCCCCATGCACGCCCCGTCCTGCCCCAGGCCGCGGAGTAGGACGATGTCTCGCCGCCCCGCGCTCGCACTGGCGATGGTGGCGTGGACAGGCGCGGCCATGGCGGCGGAACCGACGGCGGGCGAGGCGCCGTTCGGATTGGCTTGGGGTCCCGTGGACCGTGTCGATGCACCCTCAATGGTCGACCGCGAGGCGAACCTGACCGGGCTGTACTATTTCCACGACCGTCCGCTCGCCTCAGGACCCGACACCGTCGAGGTGGTCCTGGTGGTGTGCAGGGAGCAGGGCCTCCAGCAGGTCGTCTGGGTCGGTCGGCCGCTCGACGGACCGGCTCATGTCACCGCACGCGAGGCCATCCGGCGCGAGGGGGTGCGCCGCTACGGCGAACCGCGCCCGGGCCTCGCCTCGGGGTCGCTGGCATGGCTCTCGGGCCGGGCTGTCCTGGCGACGCGCACGTTGCCGGACGGCACCCGCGGGTTGGTGATGTCCGTGTCCGGCCCGGATTACGCGGCCTGCTCGGAGAGCCACCGCACCGCCACGGGCCACCCTGCCGGTGCCCACATGTCGGACCTGATCGGCGGGATGGTCCCGTGATCGTGCCGATCCGTCACGGCCTGCAGCGCCCCTCCTCGACCCATGGAACCCATCGGCGGGGGATCAGGGGGCGATGACCGGCAAGAAGCTCGCCCGGCAGATCGGGGAATTCGGCGGCGGAAGCAGGCGCCGACGCAAGGTCAGGCCGCATGTCCTGAGGGCGGCGCGACGGTCATTCCTGATGTCGGCGATGGCCATCGCCGTCGTGTGCGCGCTGTACTGCTGGTTCTACGTCCCGCGGTGACAAGTCTCGAATGCGGCGCCGATTGCCCCCGCGCCGGCTCAACCATGTCCGTGGCGATGGTGAAGGTCGGGGTAGTGCACGTGCTTGTGCCGCATCGGCTGGTGGCGATGCCAGTGGGAGTGGGGCTCGGTCACGGGACCATCGTGGTCGTGGTGGTGATGTTCATCGTGCACGTGCCCATGCTCATGGCCCATCGCCTCGTGCGAATGCTCGTGGTCGTGCCGTTCCGCGAGGTGCAGCCAGAGGCCGACCCCCATCAGGAGCGCGGCGACGACGAGTTGCGGGGTCACGGGTTCCGGCAACAGGACCAAGGCGACGACGGCCCCGATGAACGGTGCGAGCGAGAAATAGGCCCCCGTCCGCGCGCTGCCGAGATGGCGCAGCGCGAACACGAACAGCACCAGGCTGACGCCGACCCCGAGGAACCCGACGACGGCCGCGAAGCCGATCATGCCGGGCGGCGGCAGGCTGGCACCGCGTGCGAGGGCAATGGCGAGGTTGGCGCCCCCGGCGACGAGCCCCTTGGTCAACGCGATCACGACCGGATCGGCGGAGGACAGCTTGCGGGTCAGGTTGTTGTCGACGCCCCAGGCGAGGCAGGCCAGCGCGATCAGGCCGCCGCCCGCGTCGAAATGGACGCCCTGGCCTTGCCACGACAGCGCGACGGCGCCGGCGAGGATGGCCGCCGCGCCGAGCAGGAGGCGGCGGTCCACGTTCTCGCGGAACACCACCCAGGCGATGCCCATGGTCGCCAGCCCTTCGAGGTTGAGCAGGAGCGAGCCCGAGGCCGCTGACGTCCGTGCCAGCCCCAGCATCAGCAACAGGGGACCCGCCACGCCCCCGAACAGCACCACCGCGAGCAGCCACGGTGCGTCCGACCTGCGTAGGGGGGCCTCCGGCGCCTCGATCCGGAGGGCGGACCGGCTGCCGTGGACGGCGGCGAGGCCGACGCCCGCACCGAGATACAGGAGGCCAGCCAGCGCCTGCGGGTCGACCGATCCCAACAGCAGCTTGGCGAAGGGGGCCGATGCGCCGAACAGGACGGCGGATGCCAGTGCCAACGGCACTCCGGGCCAGAGGTGCGCGTGACGATGGGCGTGCTCGAACATGCCGCATGATAGCACTGGCGAAGAATGCCGTATCCGTCCTGTGATACCGTTCCATCGAAGCCAAGACCGCCCGCAGCAGCGCGAGCACGTGCCTTTGGTCGCGCTAAGTTGCCCCAAGTTGTCGAGTAGCGGTTAGGATTTAACGCTCGGTACCGACTGCACCCGACCCAACCCAGCCGCATGGATTGCCCGGCGTTCTTCCTGAAAGCGGCCATTCGTCGGCCGTCCGGCAACTTCGGCTGAGGGTGGCAAGCGAACTGCGGCCTTGCGTCCGTAAGCGGACGTTCCGCATCCGACCCTACTCGGTCATAGAAGCAAGCCAATGGAGGCCTTGAAAGCAGACGTTGCAGCTGGACGCGCGCTGCGAACGCATGCTCTCGGATTCCCACTTCCCGCGCTCGTGAGGCCGCCCGTTCAATCCACAGTCTGCATCTGGACGACGCCGCCGAGTTCACCGGGCTTGCCCGAGACCACCACGAGGTAGCGCCGGCTCGCGCCGGCATCCGTGCGGGTGATCTGGCGGATCGGGCCGATCGCGTTGACGATGGCCGCGCCGGCCGGGTTGGTCATGAAGGCGGCGAGCGGCTCCAGGCCTGCGGCCCCCTTCGGATCGGCGGCCAGCGCCAGCACGAACGGCATCTTCGAGGGCAGTCCCGTTACCGCGGCCTGCAGCGTCTGCAACACGCCCTGGTCGAACAGGGTGACCTGCGTCGCCGGCTTGCCATCGGTACCCGCGAGCGTCAGCGCGCTGGTCTTGCCGGCTGCGCCCAGCGCTTGGAGGTTTTGCATTCCGTCGCCCTCCGGCACGGCGTTCGGGACGTAGGCGACGCCCTGCGGACCCTGCCCGATCGGCACCTCGGCGATCACCGTGTTCGACGCGGTGTCGATCACCGCCGCCTTGTCGGCGTTCTCCAGGCCGACATAGACGCGGCTGCCGTCGCCCGAGGGCCAGAGCCCGTGCGGTAGGGCGCCGGTCGGAATGGTGGCGACCTGGGTGAAGTCGTCGGTGCGAAACACCTTGACCTGGTTCAGGCCGCCGATCGTCACGTAGGCGAACTGGCCGGCCTTGGTCGAGACGATGTTGACGTGGTTGGTGATCGGCCCGGTCTCGATCGTCTTCAGCGGCGCGAATGGCGGCGTCGCAGAGAACACCTGGGTCCGGCCGACATCCTTGAGGGTGAACCACACCTGCTTGCCGTCCGGTGTTGCGGCGATGTCGGGGCAGAACGGGCTCTCCTGCTTCACGCGCCCGACGATGGAGTGGGTCTTCGTGTCGATCACCACCGTCTCGGGGCTGAAGCTGGAGCAGACATAGCCGTAGGCGCCGTCCGGCGAGAAGATCGTCATGCCGGGCCCGTTCGGCACGGTGATTCGGCGCGTCTCCTTGGCGGTCGCGGCATCGAGCACGGCGATGTAGTCCTCGCCGCGCACGCTCACCCAGACCTCTCGGCCGTCCGGCGTGAAGAAGGCCTCGTGCGGCGCGCGGCCGACATAGGCGGTGTGGCGGACCGTGTTGGTCGCCGTGTCGATGAAGCTCACGGAGTTCGAGCCGATCGAGACCGCGAGCAGCGTCCTGTGGTCGGGCGAGAAGCCCATGCCGTGGACGAGGAGCTGGCCGCGATAGAGCGGGCTCAGGTTCATCGGCGTCGGGTCGCCGAGCCGGATCACGCCGAGCAGGACGTTGGCGGCGGGATCGACCACCGAGACCGTGTTGGAGAACTGGTCCGACGTATAGAACCGGTCCCTGCCGCTGACCGGCACGTCCGGTGCAAAGGCTGCACCCGGGGCCTGCCCGGCGAGAGCCGAGCCGGAGAGCATCGCGAGCGCGAGGAGGGTGAGGGCGGTCTTCATCGGCAGATCTCCGAAGGCATCTCGGCGGCAGGGGCCGTGCCATGGTGGTGAAGGTGGGTGGCTGCGGCAGACGAATCCGGCGCGGGAGGGAGATCGGCGAGCGCCCGGCGCATCACCGCGATCTCCTGGCCCTGTTCGACGATGATCCCCTGCGCGAGGCGGCGCAGGACCGGATCCTTGCCGTAGAGCAGCTCTGCCTGGGCCATCGCGATCGCGCCCGCGTGGTGCGGGATCATCATCGCAGCGAAGTCGCGGTCCGGATCGCCCGAGGGCGGGACCATCATGTCGGCATGCATCCGCGTCATCGACTGCGCCATCATCGCGTCGAAGGACGCGGAGACGATGGCCGGCGGCTCGGCGGCGGCCAGCGTCGGGGGCATCATCATCCGGCCGCCGACGAGGCCGCCGGCCATCACGGCGGCCGTGAGCGCAAATCCCAGTGCTCCGCGCATGGGCCGTCCTCCTCGTTCGTTGTCGATGGGAGAGATGCCGGAGAAACGGCTTTATTCCCTGGCCGGGGACGAATTGGTGGCCCTGCCGATGTGATCGATCTTTTCCAAATGTCAGTGGAATAGACGCGCCCGTTCGGCATCTCTCCCGATGCGGTCATGGTAGACCGCCGGAGACCTCACTCATGCGCACCATGCTGATCCGCGCCGCCTTTGCGGCCTTCGCCTTCTCCGCCGTCGCCGCCCAGGCCGCTGCGCCTGCGATAACGGCCGAGACTGCCAAGGGGCCGGCGCTCGTCGATTCCAAGAGCATGACCCTCTACACCTTCGACAAGGACATGGGCGGCAAGTCGATGTGCAACGGCCCCTGCGCCGCCAACTGGCCGGCACTGATGGCCGCCTCCGGCTCGGCTGCTAGTGGCGACTGGACGATGGTGACGCGGGACGACGGCACGATGCAGTGGGCCCACAAGGGCAAGCCGCTCTACACCTTCGCCAAGGATACGAAGCCCGGCGACATCACCGGCGACGGATTCCTCAACGGTGCATGGCACATCGCCAAGCCCTAATCGGTAAAGCCTCGTGGACGAGATCGCCGCCCTCATCGAACCGCAGATCCCAGCGTTGCGGCGCTACGCAGTCGCACTGTTGCGGGACCGCGAAGCGGCGGACGACCTCGTCCAGGACACTTTGGAGCGGGCGTTGTCCGCCTGGTCCGGACGTCGCCGCGACGGCGACCTGCGAGCCTGGCTGTTCACGATCGAGCGCAACCTGTTCCTTGGCACTGTTCGACGCCGGGGCCGGCGCGGCATCGATGTCGGCGCTGAGGCTTTGGAGCAGGTGCCCGATCCGGGTGCCGACCCCGAGGCCGCTATGGGGGCACGCGACGTGCTCACCGGGCTCGACACCCTGCCCGAGGAGCAGCGCTCGGTGCTGCTCCTCGTCGCGGTCGAGGATCTGTCTTATGCCGAGGCGGCCCAGGTGCTCGGGGTACCGCTCGGCACGGTGATGTCGCGGTTGAGCCGGGCCCGGACGCGGATGCGCGGTTTTCTGGAAACTGGCCGGACCGGACTCTTGAGGAGGGTGAAATGAGCGGGGATCCGCGCCCGGTCGGCGAGGACGACCTCCACGGCCTGATCGACGGTCGTCTCGAACCGGAGCGGCAGGCGCTGGTCGAGGCATGGCTCAGGGGAAACCCCGCGCGGGCGGCGGAGGTCTCGGCGGATCGCGCCCTACGCGAGCGCTTGCGTGCCCGCCTCGCGCCGATCGCCGAGGAGGCGATTCCGGCGCGGCTCCGGGTGGCCAACATCCGCTCGCGACATCGCCCGATAACCTACCGCTGGCTTCCGGTCGCGGCTGCGGCCGTGCTCTGCCTCGCGGTCGGCGGCGCCGCCGGCTGGTTCGGCCATGCCGCGCGGCAGGTACCCACGGTCACGCTCGCGCGAACCGAGCCAGCGACCGACGACGCGGTGGCGGCCTTCCGCACCTACGTGGTCGAGGCGGTGCATCCGGTGGAGGTGCGCGCCGACGAGAAGCCGCACCTTGTTACGTGGCTCTCGAAGCGCCTCGGCCGGGCGGTGACCACCCCCGACCTTACGGCGTACGGCTTCCGCCTGATGGGCGGCCGGCTGCTGCCGGCGGGTTCCGAATCCGCCGCGATGCTGATGTACGATGACGACCACGGCACCCGGCTGACACTCTACAGCCGCGTAGGCGATGCGGATGGCCGCACGGTGTTCCGCTTCGCCCGCGAGGGCGACATCGCCGCCTTCTCCTGGGTCGATGGCGGCATGTCCTACGTCGTCACGGGTCGCACCGACGAGGCGCGGCTGTTGATCGTCGCGCAGTCGGTCGACGCGCAAGTCCGTGGACTGCCGGTTCCGCAGCGGCAACCATGACCCTCGACCAACTCCGCATCTTTGTGGCGGTGGCCGAGCGACAGCACGTGACGCGGGCCGCCGAAGCGCTGAACCTCGTCCAGTCGGCGGTCAGCACGGCGATCGCCAACATCGAGGGGCGACACGCCACCAAGCTCTTTCACCGGGTCGGCCGCGGGATCGAGCTGACTGAGGCGGGGCGCATATTTCTCGTCGAGGCCCGCGCCGTGCTCGCCCGGGCCGAGGCCGCCGAACTGGTGCTCGCCGACCTCAGCGGCCTGCGGCGCGGGACGCTGGCGCTCTACGCCAGCCAGACCATCGCCAGCGACTGGCTGCCTCGCCACCTCGTCGCCTTCCGCCGGGCCTACCCTGAGATCGCTATCCGGTTGGCGGTGGGCAACACCACCGACGCCGCCGACGCGGTGCGCGCCGGGCAGGCCGAACTCGGCTTCGTCGAGGGGGCGCTCGACGACCCGACGCTTGCGAGCACCACCATCGCGCAGGACCAACTGGTCCTCGTGGTCGCCCCTGGCCATGCCTTCGCCGGGGCGACCGACCTCGAACCCGAAAATCTCGCCGGGGCCGACTGGGTGCTGCGCGAGGCGGGATCGGGAACCCGCTCGGCCTTCGAGGCGGCCCTGGGTGCGGCCGGCCTCGCAGCCGCCCAGCTTCGGGTCACGCTCGAACTGCCCTCTAACGAGGCGGTGCGCGCCGCCGTCGAGGCCGGGGGCGGGGCCGCCGTCCTGTCC
>NZ_VRVC01000126.1:0-14812 GCF_008040005.1 Methylobacterium sp. WL19 | reverse complement strand
GAGCGTACCGGCCACGGGTGCCGCCGGCAATCGCCAAGGGCGCGCCGATCAGGCCGCCGGGACCACCGTTGCCGGCATAGGTCCGCTCGCCGCCGGCCAGGGCCACGTTCGCGGCCCGGTGGTCACGCACGGCGTCACGGGCGAAGCGGATGACCTGCGGATTGCGGCTCTTCGACAGCGCGATCTGGCTCGACTGGACCTCAAACGCATTGGCCTGCATCGCCTGGAGCCGGAAATCGCCGGACATGGTCTGGGCGGCGGCGGGGGTCGCCATGACGACGGCAATGGCGGACAGCGCAACGTAATTATTCATGATTCTGACCTCTGGATATGATCTTGAAAACGCAAAGGCGGCGTACCGGACCACATCTCTGCGGATCGGCGTATCCGACAACGCCACGTTTGCCGGACAACGACAGCCCCTCAATTGGGTTCCCGAAGAATGTCATCGTCATGCGGGCCATTCTACTGATATCGGCCGGATCACGGCGATGATCGGCACGGCTCTATAGCCAAGCTTCACCTGTCGTTTTAGCCTCGCCGGCTCCTCGTAGGCACGGATTCACGGCGTGACCCGCGAAGGCCGCAGAAAAGCGTGGGTTGACGACGAGCCGGAGTTTTCGGGAACGCGAAACCGCACTAGCCTGCCCGTCGGCGGCGATGATGTGGATGGAGGCTCCCGGCGATGAAGACCCTGCTCGTTCCGGTGGCGCTCCATGACGCGCTGCCCTCCGTCTTCGCGACCACGCTCCTGGTGGGACGCCGCTTCGGCAGCCTGATCGAAGGCGTCTCCCTGCGTCCGGCCCTCGCCGAATACGTTCCGGTGGACATGGTCGGCGGCATGACGTGGCTGCGCGACGAGGAGGCCGACAAGGCCGAGGCCGAGGATGCCGGCAAGCGCTTCGTCGATTTCCTCGCCGGCGCCGGCATTCCCGTCGCCACGGAAGGGCCGTGCACCCCCGAATTCGTGGCCGCCGCCGGAACCCGCTACCGCTGGCGCCCGGACGTGCCGGCGGGCGACGCCTTCCTCGGACATTACGCCCGCCTGTTCACCGCCACCGTGGTGGGCCGGCCCGGGTCCGGCGACGGCGCCCCGCGCATGACCACGTTCGAGACGGCCCTGTTCGAGAGCGGCCGGCCGATCCTGCTAGCGCCCCCCACCCCTCCGACGAGCCTCGGCGAGGCCATCCTGATCGCCTGGAACGGGTCGAGCGAGACCGCGCGGGCCGTGGCCTTCGCCATGCCCTTCCTGCGCAAGGCCTCGCGTATCCGCGTCGTCAGCGCGGAGGGCGGCATGGTACCTGGGCCGAGCGCGGAGGATCTGGCCAGAGCGCTCGCCTGCGAAGGCATCTTCGCGGACCACAAGGCCTTCACCGAAGGCCGGCGCACACCCGGCGAGGTCTTCCTCAACGAGGCGCAGGAATTCGGCTGCGATCTCCTGATCAAGGGCGCCTATACCCAGAGCCGCCTGCGCCAGATGATCTTCGGAGGCGCCACCAGTCACGTGCTGGCCCATGCCACCATGCCGATGCTGATGGCCCACTGACAGGCCCACGATAGCGCGCAATTGATTTGTGCGCATACGAACCCGATGCCACATCGCGCGTTGTCCGAGCGCTTCCCGCCGTGCAGGCGGAAGCGTCCGGCGAGGGTCCCGACAGCCGGGATCGCTCCAGCGCAAGGCATTCCATGACACGACGGATCATCGCGGCCGCCACCCTGTGCGTCGGCCTGTCCTCCGGCCTGCCCGTCCTGGCCGATTCTCCACTGGTCCGCGTGCGCGGAACGATCGAATCCGTCGCGGCCGATCACGTCACGATCAAGCCCCGCATCGGTCAGGCCGTCTCGGTGAAGTTCGCCGATGCGATGAGGGTGGCCGCCGCCAGCAAGGCCGAGATCGGCGACATCAAGCCCGACAGCTACGTCGGCACCGCCGCGACGCCGCAGGCCGACGGCACCCTCAAGGCCCTCGAAGTCGCCGTCTTCGCCCCGAGCATGCGCGGCACGGGCGACGGCCATTATCCGTGGGACCTCGAGAAGGAGAACACGATGACGAACGGCGCCGTGGGCGCCCTCGCGGGCACGACCGGCCGCACGATCACCGTGACCTACAAGGGCGGCGAGAAGACCATCACGGTCCCCGAGGACGTGCCGATCGTCTCCCTCAACCCCTCCGACACATCCGTCATCAAGGTCGGCGCCCGCGTGGTGGCGATCACCAAGGCGGATGCCGCCGGCACGATGGTCGCCGACAGGATGATCGTCGGCGAGAACGGCACCGTCCCGCCCATGTAGGCGGCAGCCCCGCGAACACACCCTTCCGGGGCGGCGGCGCAGCCCCGGCACCGGGGCCGGATTCTATCACTCCGCCCCGACCACAACGACGCCGAACCATCGAGGAACCGCCATGCTGAAATCCTTCCTGACGACGCTCACCCTGACCCTCGCCGTGACGGCCACCGCCGCCCAGGCCGACGACATCACGCGCTATCGCGGCACCATCGAGAAGGTCGACGGCACGGCCGTGACGATCAAGCCGCGCGTGGGCGAGGCACTGACGGTCAGCATGGCACCCGACGTGAAGGTGCTGGCGGCCTCCACCGGCAAGATCACCGACATCAAGCCCGACAGCTACATCGGCACCGCGGCGATCCCGCAGCCGGACGGTTCGCAGAAGGCGCTCCAGGTCACCGTCTTCGCCTCCTCCCTGCGTGGCACGGCGGACGGTCATTACCCGTGGGATCTAGGCTCCAACTCCACCATGACCAACGGCGCCATCGGCACCATCTCCGGCACCGAGGGGCGAACCCTTCTGGTTAAGTACCAGGGCGGTGAGAAGAAGGTGAATGTTCCGGACGACGTGCCGGTGACCCTGGTCGATCCGGGTGACAAGTCCATCGTCGTCGACGGAGCGAAGGTCGTGGCCTTCACAAAGAAGGGCACGGACGGCAAGCCCACCGCCGTGATCCTCATCGTCGGCCGCAACGGCACCGTCCCGTCGATGTGAATGAGGCAACGTCGACGAAGCCATTCACAAGCCTCGTCGACCGCTTCCCCCACCCACACACCTCCCCTGAGGTGCCGCGAAGCGGCCTCGAAGAAGCCCTCCGGAACGCACAGCGATATCTGGAGATCTCCTTCGAGGCCTTCGCTTCGCTCCGGCGCCTCAGGATGAGGTCGCGGATGGGAGCGGGGACCGAGACGCCACCGCTCATAGGATGTTCTGGATGACCGTCTCCTCGAACACGCAGTTTCGCATCACGGTGATCCACCCGCTCATCGTGCGCGTGACCCACTGGATCAATGCGGTCGCGGTGTTCTGCATGCTGTTCAGCGGCTGGGCGATCTACAACGCCTCGCCGTTTTTCCCCTTCGTCTTCCCGAAATGGGCGACCCTCGGCGGATGGCTGGGAGGGGCGCTCGCCTGGCACTTCGCCGCCATGTGGTTGTTCGCCCTGAACGGCCTCGCCTACGTCCTCTACGGCCTGTTCGCACGGCATTTCGCCAGATCGTTCCTGCCGCTGAGCCCGAGGGCGTTCTGGCGCGACGCCGCCGACGCCGTCAGGCTGCGCCTCGCCCACCGGATCGGCGAGTACAACGCGGTGCAGAGGGTCGCCTATCTGGTGGCGTTCCTTCTCGGAATCCTCCTCGTCGCCTCCGGCCTCGCTTTGTGGAAACCGGTCCAGTTGCAGGGACTCGCCGCTTTGTTCGGCGGCTATGAATGGGCGCGGCGCGTGCATTTCCTCGCCATGTCCGGCCTCGTCGGCTTCATCCTGCTCCATCTCGCGCTCGTCATCCTGGTGCCGCGCACCCTCGTCGCGATGGTCACAGGCCGCGCCCGCATTCCCCTCGACCCCGTGGAGACGCGCTCATGAGCCGTGACGAGACCGAGGCGAAACGCCTGCGCGCGCTTCGCCGGGAGATCCAACCGGAACTGGTGAAGCTGGAGCGCCGCCTGTTCCTGCGCTCGGGCCTGTCTCTCGGCGCCCTGTCGCTGCTTTCGGGCTGCGACCTCTCCACCGGCACCAACGGCACGCTGATCGACCGCACGCTGTGGGCGATGTCGCGTGCCAACGACCGGGTCCAGGCCTGGCTGTTCGACCCGAACAAGTTGGCACCGACCTATCCGGCGAGCATGATCGACACGCCGTTCCGCTTCAACGCCTACTACCCGCCGGACAACATCCCCGAGATCGACGAGGCGACCTGGAAGCTCGACGTGTCGGGCCTCGTCGCCGACAAGACGCCCTGGACCTTGCAAAAGCTGCGCGCCCTGCCGCAGGAGAGCCAGATCACCCGTCACATCTGCATCGAGGGCTGGAGCCAGATCGGCCAGTGGAGCGGCGTGCCGCTGAAGGCCTTCCTGGAGCGGGTCGGGGCCGACCTCACCGCGAAGTATGTCGGCTTCAAATGCGCCGACCGCTATTACGGCAGCCTCGACATGCCGAGCGCCCTCCATCCGCAGACGGTGCTGGCCCTGGATTTCGGCGGCAGCGCCCTGCCTCTCGAATACGGCTACCCCCTCCGGGTGCGCGTGCCGACGAAGCTCGGCTTCAAGAGCCCCAAGCACATCGTCTCGGTCTTCGTGACCAACGACTATCCCGGCGGCTACTGGGAGGACCAGGGCTACAACTGGTTCAGCGGAATCTGACCGGGGTCAGACACCGGCGATGCCGGCCCCGGAGGCCGATGGCCGGGAATCGAAGCGGAAGGACAAGCCTGCTCCCCGCACCGGACTCGAGGGAAGGATCTTTCGGGAAGCGCCTGGTCTTTGAAAATCACTCTCGTTGACCCGAACGAGCCAAGATATGCACAATGCAGGGAGACAAAAAAAAAGAACCGCCTGCCTGCACCATGCCTCCCGAGACAGGTTTGTCCGCAGGCAATGCTTGGATTGGAAATCCGTGTCGTTACGCCTTGGACTGTTACCCTCAGACGTGACGATCCACCCGGCGCATGCCGAGTGTACGCCTCGCCTCGCACGAATGCCGATACTCGGCGAAAGCTCATAGGTTCGACCCATGAGACGAGCGTTTCGAGGCATGTGAGGTCCTGACCGGCATTGGCCGTCAGGCGCACGGACGATCCCCCAACACTGAAAAACGATACCCGGAGGAGGGAACGATGGTTCTCGGAGATCAGGTCGTGTTCGCGAGACTCGATGTCGCCGAGGCGCTGGGCATCTGGCGTCACGCCACGGGGCGTATCGTCGACATCGTATCCGGCCCCGACGGGGCAGAGGCGGTGAACGTCCAGTTCGAGGGCCACGGCCTGCTCGTCGGCTACATCGCGACGCTGTTCCAACGCATCGGCTGAGCGCGCGGTCTGCGGGGGTAAAGGCAGGCTCTCGCGAGCCGGGCGCGAGGAGTGGAAGACCGATCATGACAGCGGGCAGCCTGGCGACGCGCAGCGTTCCCACCAACATCCTCCGTCCGCCCCTGCGCACCGTGAGCCAGACCACCGTCGAAGCCGACCTCTGGCGTGCCATGCGCGCCGAGGCCGAAGCCGCGTTGATCGAAGAGCCGCTTTATGCCGGCATCATCCAGGCGACGGTCCTGGATCAGCCGAGCCTGATCCATGCCCTCGCCTACCGGCTCGCCCATCGCCTCGGCGACGGCGATCTCTCCCGCCTGTCCACCCGCGACCTCTGCCTCGCCGCCTTCCAGGCGGACCCGCATGCGGGCGGTCACGCGGTCCGCGACATCGTCGCCATCCGCGAGCGCGACCCCACCTGCCGCCGCTATCTCGATCCCTTCCTATTCTACAAAGGGCTGGCCTCTCTGGAGGGCTACCGGGTGGCCCATTGGCTTTGGCACCAGGGCCGCGCCACCCTGGCGCTGCATATCCAGAGCCGGATCTCGGAGGTGTTCGGGGCCGACATCCATCCCGCCGCGCGAATCGGATCGGGCGTGTTCATCGATCACGCCACCGGCGTCGTCATCGGCGAGACCACGGTGATCGCCGACGATGTCTCGATCCTGCAATCGGTGACCCTCGGGGGCAACGGCAAGGAAAGCGGCGACCGCCATCCGAAGATCGAACGCGGGGTCCTTCTCAGCGTCGGCGCCAAGGTGCTGGGCAATATCCGGGTCGGCGAGGGCGCGAAGGTCGCCGCCGCCGCCGTGGTGCTGCACGACGTGCCCGCCCACACCACCGTCGCGGGCGTGCCGGCCCGCGTCGTGTCGCGCATCAGCCCCACCGAGGACCCCGCCCTCAGCATGGACCAGTTTTTCGGTGACGGGATCTAGGGACGATTTTTCAACTCTTCTTCTCCCATCCATCCGTACAGGCGAGATAAATAATCTCCTATACCGTCGAACTATAGAATTGAATTATCTTATATAACGAAAAATAGAATATCCATTCTCTAGTTCTACGAATTTATAGAACAGAATTTCATTGACCCTCTTCAAGATCGAGCGTTAGAAACAAAGCGTCCCCGCAGTGACGCTTTGTCTGAGGCGGCGGGGGCCGACCAAGATCAGTCCAAGATCATCATCGAGCGAGAGCGGACGCGTGACAGGCACGGCTACGATGCGGCATGCGCCGCGTCACGGCCGGCCGACGCCTCCTGCCGCAATACGGAGACGAACCCCCATGAGTGGACCCGGTCTGAGCGTGAGCGCCTCGGCGGCACGCAATCTTGCAACGGCGACCGTCACGTCGGTCCAGAACGCGGCCAACACCCCCCGCTGGTTCCATCGCCTGCTGCCCTTCGTCGACGTCGCCGGCGGCGTCTACCGGGTCAACCGCCGCGCCGTGGTGCTGGCCAAGCCCGGCAGGATTGTCCTCGCCAACGACGGCGGCACCCACACCGTGCGCCCGGCCTCCCTGCGCAGCGTCCCGCTGTTCAGCCGCCTCGGCGACAACGAGCTGTCGGCACTGGCCTCCAAGTTCACCGTCTCCCAGCACAAGGCGGGCGAGATCATCGCCGAGGAGGGCTCCACCGGCCGCAGCCTCACCGTCGTGGCCGAGGGCACCGTCGAACTGACCCTGTCGGGCCCGTTCAAGAACCGCCTGCGCCAGGGTCTCGCCACCGGCGGCGACTATTTCGGCGACAACGATCTCGTGAGCGAGAACGCGCCCGCTCCCGCCGTGAAGGCGCTCTCGGCGGTGACGCTGCTCACCCTGGACCGCTCCGCCATCGAGGACGAGGGCATCCGCTCGCGCATCTCCCAGTTCGTGGAAGAGCGTGACCGCCTCAAGGGCCATACCAACAGCGAGGGCGAGCAGGGCATCGAGCTTCTGGCGGTCCATACCGGCGAGCCGCGCCTGCCCACGACCTATGTCGATTACGAGGTCGACCCGCGCGAGTACCACCTCTCCACGATCCAGACGATCCTGCACACCCACACCCGCGTCACCGATCTCTACTCCAACGAAATCGACCAGCTGCGCGAGCAGATCCGCCTCACGGTCGATGCCGTGAAGGAGCGGGAAGAGTGGGAGCTGTTCAACAATTCCGAGTTCGGCCTGCTCCACGAAGTCAGCCAGCGCCAGCGCATCCCCACCCGTGGTGGACCGCCCACCCCGGACGACCTCGACGAGCTCCTGACCCTGGTCTGGAAGAAGCCCGCCTTCTTCGTGGCCCACCCTCGCGCCATCGCGGCCTTCGGCCGTGAAGCCACCCGTCGCGGCGTGCCGCCGGTGGTGATCCACCTGTTCGGCTCGCCCTTCATCACCTGGCGCGGCGTGCCGATCGTGCCCAGCGACAAGCTCCCCATCGACATCGACCCGGTGACCGGCGCCCAAACCACCTCGATCCTGCTGCTCCGCGTCGGCGAAGGCGAACAGGGCGTGGTCGGTCTGCAGAAGTCCGGCGTCACCGGCGAGATCGAGACCGGCCTGTCGGTGCGCTACATGGGCACCAACGACCATTCCATCGCCTCGCACCTCGTGACCCGCTACTTCTCGGCCGCGGTGCTGGTGGAAGACGCCATCGCACGCCTCGATAACGTGCTGCTGGGCAACTACCATGACTACGCTTAACGCGCCGTCTGTCGGCCTCCCCACCGGGGTGTTCGGCGACACGGCGCATGCGGATCTCGTCGGGCGCCTCGCCCGCGAGATCTACGGTCAGGGTCAGGCGGCGTCCGCGCCCCTGACCCCCAACCTGCCGCAGACGCCGCAAGCACCGCAGGCCCTGGAGAACATTCCCCAGGGCTTCGGCCACCCCCTCGCCCCCAAAGCGGATCTCGGCACGCCGTCGATCCCCTCGGGCGCCGCGCCGTCGGGCCTCCAGCCCGACGCCTCGGCGCTGGCCGCCCGCTCGTTCGGATCACCTCCGGTCGGCCTTCCCGGCCTCACCGGTCCGGGCTTCGCTCAAGCATCGGCATTTCCCTCGGTCCATCCCGAGGCGCAGGCTCCCCGTGGGGGCCTGCCCGAGTTCTTCGTGCCGAGCGTCGCCGATGTCGCCGCCTTCCTCCCCGGCGGCCACGATCTCCACGCCACGATCGCCAAGGACCACCCGCGCGCCAATGCCTTCGCGCATGGGTTCGCGCCGTCCCTGGTGCCGGAAGCGCCCGGTCATCGGGGCCAGAACGCCTCGCGTCAGGACGCCTCGCAGGAGACGGTCTCCCGCGCCGGCCGGGCTTCTCCGAATGCAGGCCGGAAGGTGGAGATCGCCGACGAGCCGTTCTCGTCGGGCGAGTACTACTTCCTCACCGACCACAGCCGGACGGGCAACGCCGCGCCCGCTCCGACGACCCGCCACGAGCCGCGCCCCGGCCATGCGCCCCATGTCTCGTCGCAGGGCTCCAGCCCGGTGGCGGCACCCTTCGACGTGGAGCGGGTGCGCAAGGACTTCCCGGCGCTGCACCAGAGCATCAACGGGCATCCGCTGGTCTGGCTCGACAACGCGGCCACCACCCACAAGCCGCAGAGCGTCATCGACGCGACGAGCGAGTTCTACGCCCGCCACAACTCGAACATCCACCGGGCCGCGCATACCCTGGCGGCGCGTTCCACGGACCTGTTCGAGGGCGGGCGCGAGAAGGTGCGTCGCTTCATCAACGCCGCCTCGACGGACGAGATCATCTTCCTCCGGGGCACCACGGAAGCGATCAACCTCGTCGCCAACTCCTACGGTCGCGCCAATATCGGCCCGGGCGACGAGATCATCGTCTCGACCATCGAGCATCACGCCAACATCGTCCCCTGGCAGCTCCTCACCCAGGCGACCGGGGCGACCCTGCGCGTGATTCCCGTGGACGATCGCGGCGAGATCATCTTCGAGCAGTTCGCGACCCTCCTGTCGGGCCGCACCAAGATCGTCTCGATCACCCATGTGGCCAACGCTCTGGGCACCATCAACCCGGTCCGTGAGATCATCGCCCTGTCGCATGCCTATGGGGTGCCGGTGCTGGTGGATGCGGCGCAATCGTCGCCGCACATCCCCCTGGACGTGCAGGCGCTGGACGCCGACTTCCTCGTCTTCTCCGGGCACAAGGTGTTCGGGCCGACGGGCATCGGCGCCCTCTACGGCAAGCGCGCGCTGCTGGAGGCGATGCCTCCGTGGCAGGGCGGCGGCCACATGATCGAGGACGTCACCTTCTCGAAGACGGTCTACAAGGGCGTTCCCGAGAAGTTCGAGGCGGGCACGCCGGACATCGCGGGAGCGGTGGGGCTCGGCGCGGCCCTGGACTACCTCGAGAGCGTCGGACTTCCCGGCATCGCGGCCTACGAGCACGACCTGCTCGAATACGCGCAAGCCGGGCTTGCCGAGGTGAAGGGCCTGCGTCTGATCGGGACCGCGCGACAGAAAGCCAGCGTCATGTCCTTCGTCGTCGATGGGCATGACAACGAAGCGGTGGCCAAGCACCTCGACGCCCGCGGCATCGCCGTGCGCTCGGGCCATCACTGCGCCCTCCCCGCCCTGCGGCGGTTCGGGGTCGACCAGTCGGTTCGCGCCTCGCTCGCCTTCTACAACACCCGCGCGGACGTGGACGCCTTCCTGAAGGGGCTCCACAGCCTGCCGCGCCGGTAGCGTCGGAATCCGAGAACGCGGTGTGACATCATTCGGCCCGGTCGGTTCTCCGACCGGGCCGAATGCGTTCGACGCCCGCCGCCGCGCAGTCGGCCGGCATCACTTGCGGGATGCGGCGGCGGTGAAGCGGTGGAGCAGCATGCCCGCCACCATCGCCGCCACGAACCCGATCACCTGCGGCAAGCCCAGAGTCAGGCCCGCCAGCGCCGGGCCGGGACAGAGGCCGACGAGGCCCCAGCCGATGCCGAACAGGGCGGCACCGCCGACCAGGCTCGCCGTGATGGGACGGTTGTGGGGAATCTCGAAGCGCTGGGCCAGCACGGGCCTGCGCATCCGCGACACGAGGACATAACCCAGCGCCGAGACGGCGACCGCGCCGGCCAGCACGAAGGCGAGGCTCGGGTCCCAGGCGCCGGCCACGTCGAGGAAGCCGAGAACGCGCGCCGGGTCCATCATGCCCGAGAGCGCGAGGCCGAATCCGAACAGGAGGCCGGCGAGCAAGCCCACCGCGGAACGCAAGGTGTCCATCACCATCCACCATGTCGGACGAGGAACACCGTCGCGGCGGCGGCGGCCATGAAGGTCGCCACCGCCGCGATGGAGCGGGGCGACAGCCGGGCGAGGCCGCAGACGCCGTGGCCGCTGGTGCAGCCCCCGCCGAGCCGCGTCCCGTAGCCGACGAGGAGGCCACCGAGGACGATGAGGCTCCACGGTGCGTCGAGTTGCACGACGGGCCATGCACCGAAGGCGAGTCGATACAGGACCGGGCCGAGGAGCAGGCCGGCGAGGAAGGCCCAGCGCCACGGCGTGTCCCGGCTCAACGGCAGCATCGCCCCGGCGGCGATGCCGCTGATCCCGGCGATGCGGCCGTTGAGGACGAGGAGCAGGGCGGCGGAGGTCCCGATCAGGGCACCACCGGCAAGGGCTGACAGGTAGACGATCATTCGGAGACTCCGGCTCCAGTCGAGGGAGCCACTTGGAACGAGTTCTTTCGTAGCGGACCAACGCGGCCGACCGTAGAGAACCCGCTATCGAGAATGAGAAACGACGCCCCGGCGGTATCCCCCGCGCCCACCGAGAGGTCGAACGCCGAAGCGTTGCTGTCAATGCGAAACATCCTGCCACCACGCCCCGCCGCAGAGCGTGCCGGGATGGCTCAGGGAATGATGGCGGTGACGCGGATCTCGATACGCATCCTGGGCAAACCGAGCGCATCGACGCCCAACTGGGTCCAGATCGGGGCACGATCGAGCGTGGAACGGCGGAAGCGGCCGGCAGCGCATCATGCCAAAGTGTGGGGAGCTCTGACGTGCCCAGATCGCCAGACGTCATCGGCCAGACGACATCCGGATGACATGGCCAAGACTGGAAATGGCTGAGACTGAAATGGCCAAGGCCGAAAGCGGGCCACGCGCTCCCTAGAACATCCCGTTCGGATTGGCGGAGGAATCGGGCAGGATCTGCAGCACGTCCCAATGCTCGACGATCCTGCCGCCCTGATCGAGCCGGAAGATATCGATGGCCGCATAATCGTGGTCGCCCGGCCAGTGCTGCAGGCAATGCAGCACCACGAGATCCCCCTCGGCGATCGCCCGCTTCACCTCCACCCGCTTGCCCGGCCATTCATGCGCCATGCGCTCGAAATAGGCGATGAAGCCGTCCTTGCCGTTCGCCACATGCGGGTTGTGCTGGATGTAGTTGTCGCCCGCATAACGCTCGATGGCTTCGCGCGGCAGGCACTCGTCGAACATCAACCGATAGAAGGCGATCACATTCGCCTTGTTCTGCTCCAGGTCGGTCATGTTGTCCCCTGAGCGAGGCGGAGTCCACTCGAGAAAGGCGGCCCGCCTTTCTCGATACCATCCATCACGCCCTCACGACCATGACCGGCCGCCCTGCCCGGCCGTCAGTGACGGTCGGCCGACGCCACCATCGCCGCGTCCAGCACGCGCGCCACATGGAGCGCTTCGAGCCCGAGACCGTCGTGGATCTGGTGGCGGCAGCTGGTGCCGTCGGCCACGACGAGATCGTCCGGGCCGGCCTTGCGCAGGGCCGGGAACAGCGAGAGCTCGGCCATGGCGAGCGACACGTCGATGGTCTCGGCGCCGTATCCGAAGACGCCCGCCATGCCGCAGCAGCTCGACTCGATGACCCTCACGTCGAGCCCCGGCACCGCGCGCAGCACCGTTTCCACCGCGCCCATGGCGGCGAAGGCCTTCTGGTGGCAATGGCCGTGCAGGTGGGCGACGCGCCCGCCCTGGTCCGCCAGAGGCAGGGCGATCCGCCCGGCATCGAGATCGACGGCGAGCAGCTCCTCGAACAGCAGGCTCGCCTTGCTCAACTCCCCCGCCTCCGGGCCGGGGAGCAGGGACGCGAACTCGTCGCGGAAGGTCAGCAGGCAGGACGGTTCGAGCCCGACGATCCGGGCACCGGCCCGGATGAAGGGCAGTAGGGTGGTGAGCGTGCGGCTCGCCTCCTCGCGGGCCCGGTCGGTCTGGCCGGAGGCGAGATAGGTGCGGCCGCAGCAGAGGGGGCGTCGTCCACGGTTGGGGAAGACCCGGTGCAGGCGGTAACCGGCGGCGATCAGCACACGCTCGGCCGCCTCCAGGTTCTCCCGCTCGAAGGCGCGGTTGAACGTGTCGCCGAACAGCACGATGTCGCGGAAATCCCCGGTCACGTCGCCCGGATGGGCCGGCTCGCCCTGCTCGACCCAGGGTCTGCGCCAGCGCGGCAGGGTGCGCCGCGCCGAGAGCCCGGCGACCCGCTCCAACAGCCTCGCCAAGGCGGGCACCCGGTCGCGCAGGTTGAGGAGCGGCGCCAGCCAGGCGGCGGTGCCGGCATAGAGCGGCAGGGCCGCCACCAGCCGCTCTTTCAGGGGCAGGCCGTGGCGGGCGTGGTAATGGTGCAGGAACTCGACCTTCATCTTGGCCATGTCGATGCCTGTGGGGCATTCGCGGCGGCAGGCCTTGCATGAGACGCAGAGATCCAGGGTCCGCTTCATCTCGCGGCTGGTGAAGGCGTCCGCGCCGAGCTGACCCGAAATCG
Source organism: Methylobacterium sp. WL19 (assembly GCF_008040005.1). NCBI lineage: Bacteria > Pseudomonadati > Pseudomonadota > Alphaproteobacteria > Hyphomicrobiales > Methylobacteriaceae > Methylobacterium > Methylobacterium sp. WL19. The sequence goes on along the minus strand of NZ_VRVC01000126.1, from coordinate 1,782 downwards.
CGAGCCGCAGGGAGTTCGCCCGGCCACGGGTCAGATGCTGCTCGTCTTTCGTGGCCCGGTAGGACGGGCACATCGCCCCGCCCGCGAGCTTCCGGCACGTGCCGTTGTTGTTGCACATCTCGACGGCGCCGCCGAAACCGCCCCATTCCGACCAGTCGAGGGCGGTCTTCTTCGGCTGGCTCACCGCGTAGCCCGGCTGGAATCGCATTAGCGAACGGTCGTCCATCTTGAGCGGCCGGACGATCTTGCCGGGGTTGAGCCGGTTCTCGGGGTCGAACGCGTCCTTCACCTGTTCGAAGGCGCGGGTCAGGCGTTCGCCGAACATCGGCGCGATGTATTCAGAGCGCGAGATGCCGTCGCCATGCTCGCCCGAATAGGAGCCCTTGAAGCGGCGGACCTGTTCGCTCGCGGCCTCCGCGATGGCGCGCATCTTGGCGACGTCCCCGCCCTGCTTCATGTCGAGGATCGGGCGCACATGCAGACAGCCGACGGAGGCGTGGGCGTACCAGGTGCCGCGCGTGCCGTGGCGGGTGAACACCTCCGTCACCGCATCGGTGTAATCGGCGAGATGCTCCAGCGGCACCGCGCAATCCTCGATGAAGGAGACGGGCTTGGCATCCCCCTTCATCGACATCATGATGTTGAGGCAGGCCTCGCGCACCTCCCAGACCGATTTCTGGCGGATCGGCTCCGGCACCTCCACCACGGCGTCCACATGGCCGTTATCGGCCATGCACGCGTCGAGACGCCGAAGATCGGCCAGGAGCGCGTCCCGGTCGTCGCCGGCGAATTCCACCAGGAGCAGACAGTTCGGCGTGCCACGGGTGATGTCGGCCAAAGTCGCCCGGAACAGCGGGATGTCGGCGCCGAGCACCAGCACGTTGTTGTCCACGAGCTCCACCGCCACGGGATCGAGATCGACGATGGCCTTCGTCGTCTCCATGGCGGAGCGGAACGACGGGAAGTGGCAGACGCCCATGACCCGGTGCGTCGGCAGGCGCGACAGCTTCAACGTCACGCTGGTGGTGGCCGCCAGCGTCCCTTCCGAGCCGACGAGGAGATGGGCGAGGTTCGGCCGCGCCTCGATCAGCGCATCGAGATTGTAGCCGCCGACCCGGCGCTGCACGCGCGGGTACATGCGCAGGATCTCGTCGCGCTCGGATTCGGCCAGAGCCCGCATGGCGGCGGCGAGGGCGTCCGCCCGCCGCGAGCCGGTGACGCCCGTCGCCGCGTTCCCGGTGAGGCCGAAGCCGAAGGGCTCGCCGTCATGGAACAAGGCCTCCATCCCGAGGACGTTGTCGCTCATCTTGCCGAAGCGCAGGGAGCGCGCGCCGCAGGAATTGTTGCCGGCCATGCCGCCGATGGTGCAGCGGGTGGCGGTGGAGGGCTCCACGGGAAAGAACCAGCCATCGGCCTTCACCCGCGTGTTCAGCCGTTCCAGCACCATGCCGGGCTCGACGGTGATGGTTCCGGCTTGCGCGTCGTAGGCGATGATCCCGTTGAAATGGCGCGAGCAATCGACCACGAGGCCGCGCCCGATGGGCTGGCCGTTCTGGGACGTGCCGCCGCCGCGCAGGATCACCGGCACGTCGTGCTCGGCGGCGATCTTCAGGGTGGCGGCGATGTCGGCGGCGCTGCGGGGCAGGACCACGCCCGCCGGCATGATCTGGTAGATCGACGCGTCGTTGGCATAGCGCCCCCGGGTGAAGGCATCGAACTTCGCCTCGCCGGCGAGGGCCTCGGCGAGGCGGCGCGGCAGGCCGGCGCCCTGCCGGTTGGCGG
>NZ_VRVC01000125.1:0-14870 GCF_008040005.1 Methylobacterium sp. WL19 | reverse complement strand
GGGCCGGGCCGCGTGGCGCCGGGGCCGGCGCGGGTCTCTGCTGGGGGCGTGAGGAGGAACGCTCCTCCTGTCGCCCCGGTCGCGCCGCGCCCGCTTCCTCCGAGCGCATGCTGAGCGCGATGCGCTTGCGGTTGGCATCCACCTCGACGACGCGCACCTGGACCACGTCGCCGGGCTTCACCACCTCGCGCGGATCCTTCACGAACCGGTCGGCCAGGACCGAGATGTGGACGAGGCCGTCCTGGTGGACCCCGATATCGACGAAGGCACCGAAGGCGGCGACGTTGGTCACGACACCTTCGAGGCGCATGCCGGGTCGGAGATCCGAAATCTTCTCGACGCCCTCCTGGAAGGTCGCGGTCTTGAAGGCCGGGCGCGGGTCGCGGCCGGGCTTTTCCAATTCCGACAGAATGTCGGTGACCGTGGGCAGGCCGAAGGTCTCGTCGGTGAAGCGCTTCGGGTCGAGGCTCTTCAGGACGGGGCCGTTGCCGATGACGGCCTGGATGGGCTGTCCGGCGGCGGCGAGGATGCGGCGCACCACCGGATAGGCCTCCGGATGCACGCCCGACGCGTCGAGGGGATCGTCGCCGTCGCGGATGCGCAGGAAGCCGGCGGCGAGCTCATAGGCCTTGGGGCCGAGGCCGGCGACCTTCTTGAGGCTGGCGCGGGTGCGGAACGGCCCCTTCTCGTCCCGCGTCGTCACGATGTTGGCCGCCACCCGCTCGGAGAGGCCGGAGACGCGGGCGAGCAGGGGCGCGGAGGCGATGTTCACGTCGACGCCGACGCCGTTCACGCAATCCTCCACCACCGCATCGAGGGCCTTGGAGAGCTGACCCTCGCCGAGATCGTGCTGGTACTGGCCGACGCCGATGGCCTTCGGCTCGATCTTCACCAGTTCGGCGAGCGGGTCCTGCAGGCGCCGGGCGATGGAGACCGCCCCGCGCAGGGTCACGTCGAGGCCCGGCAATTCGGCGCTGGCATAGGCGGAGGCCGAATAGACCGAGGCGCCGGCCTCCGACACCATCACCTTTGTGAGCTTCAACTCCGGCTGCTTGGCGATGAGTTCGGCGGCGAGCTTGTCGGTCTCCCGCGAGGCGGTGCCGTTGCCGATGGCGATGAGCTCGACCTTATGGGCGCGGCAGAGCTTGGCCAGCGCGACGAGGGCGCCGTTCCAGTCCCGGCGCGGTTCGTGCGGGTAGATCACGTCGGTGGCCGCGACCTTGCCGGTGGCGTCGACCACCGCGACCTTCACCCCCGTCCGGAACCCCGGATCGAGGCCGAGGGTCGGCCGGGCACCGGCGGGGGCGGCAAGCAACAGGTCGCGCAGGTTGCCGGCAAAGACGCTCACCGCACCGGTCTCGGCCACCTGTTTCAGGCGTCCGCGCAGGTCGGTGTCGAGGGCGGGTTTCAGCTTGGTGCGCCAGGTCCGGCGCACGGTCTCCATCAGGAAACGGTCCCCCGGCCGGCCGTGATCGCCGATGCGGAAGGCGCGGGCGATGCGCAGTTCCTGCCAGGAGGGCACGCCCTTCTCGGCCACGTCGCCGGGGGCATCGGTGATGTCGAGGTCGAGGATCTCCTCCTTCTCGCCCCGGTACAGAGCCAGGATGCGGTGCGAGGGCAGGCGCGTGAGCGGTTCGGAGAAATCGAAATAGTCGGCGAACTTCTCGCCCGCCGCCTCCTTGCCCTTCTTGACGGTGGAGGTCATCCGGCCGCGCTGCCAGACCGTGTCGCGCAAGCTTCCCACCAGTTCCGGGTCCTCGCCGAACCGCTCGATCAGGATGGTGCGCGCGCCCTCCAGCGCGGCCTCGACATCGGCGACGCCCTTGCCCGCATCGACGAAGGCGGCGGCGGCCTGTTCCGGCGCGCGTTCGGGATGGGCGAGCAGCGCCTCGGCGAGGGGGCCGAGCCCGGCCTCGCGGGCGGCCTGCGCCTTGGTGCGGCGCTTCACCTTGAACGGGAGGTAGAGGTCTTCGAGGCGCGCCTTGGTGTCGGCGGCGAGGATGCGGGCCTTCAAGGCAGGGTCGAGCTTGCCCTGGCCGTCGATGCTGTCGAGGATGGCGGCGCGGCGCGCCTCGAGGTCGCGCAGATAGGCGAGGCGCTCCTCCAGATCGCGGAGCTGGGAATCGTCGAGGCCGCCGGTGACCTCCTTGCGGTAGCGCGCGATGAACGGCACCGTCGACCCGCCATCGAGAAGCTCGACGGCCGCAGCGACCTGCCGCTCGGCGACCTTGAGCTCCGCCGCGATGGTTGCAGTGATGGCGGCCATGGAATCCTCGCGCGCGTGAAGGGGCCGCGGTGTCTACAGGCCGGGCCGGAGCGTGGTCAAACCGCATCCGGCCGCCCCGCCGGGCTCCCGGGCCGAGGTGTTCGTGACAAAGCCCCCCGTGTCGATACCGATTGTCGTGAAAGCGGACGCCGAACACGCTTGCCTGCCATGGACATGGGGTTCGTCGCAGCGGAGACTTGTCGAAAGAACAAACGGGTCAGGGAGAGAATCGCATGAGGCTCAGGCTTGCTCTGGCCGCGCTCGTCGTCGCCTTCGCGGGGGCGGCCTCGGCGGAACCCCCGACCTTCCAGGTCGATCCGGCTTGGCCCAAGCCCCTGCCGAACGACTGGATCATGGGCCAGGCCTCCGGCGTCGCGGTGGATGCCGAGGACCGGATCTGGGTGGTGCAGCGGCCCCGCTCGCTGACCGATGACGAGAAGGCGGCGAGCCTCACGCCGCCGCGCACCAAATGCTGCCACCCCGCCCCTCCCGTGCTGGTCTTCGACCAGGCGGGCACCCTCGTCCGGTCATGGGGCGGGCCGGGCGAAGGCTATGACTGGCCGCAGAACGAGCACGGCATCCATATCGACCACAAGGGCTTCGTCTGGCTCGCCGGCAACGGCGAGCAGGACGGTCTGATCCTGAAATTCACGCCGGAGGGCAAATTCGTCCTGCAGATCGGCAAGCAGGGGCCGCAGACCAACAGCCTCGACACCACCCGCCTTGGCCGCCCCGCCGCCATGCAGGTGGACCCGGAGACCAACGAGCTCTTCGTGGCCGACGGCTATTACAACCACCGGGTCATCGTGTTCGATGCCGAGACCGGGGCGTTCAAGCGGATGTGGGGCGCCTACGGCAAGCCGCCCACCGACGAAGCGCTGCCCGCCTACGACCCGGCCGCCGCGCCGGCCCAGCAATTCCGCAACCCGGTCCATTGCGTCCAGATCGCCCGCGACGGGCTGGTCTATGTCTGCGACCGGGCCAATGACCGGGTCCAGGTGTTCCGCCGCGACGGCAGTTTCGTGAAGGAGTTCTTCGTGGAAAAGAACACCCGCGCCAACGGCTCGGTCTGGGAACTGGCCCTCTGGCCCGACCCCGACCAGACCTACCTCCTCAATGCGGACGGCGCCAACAACGAGGTCCGCACCCTCAAGCGCGACACCGGCGAAGTGCTCGGCGCCTTCGGCCGCAACGGCCGCATGGCCGGCGACTTCCACTGGGTCCACAACCTCGCCGTGGACAGCAAGGGCAACGTGTTCACCACGGAGGTGGATACGGGCAAGCGCGCGCAGAAGTTCTTGTTCAAGGGGGAGATGGTGGTGCGCAAGCGGGTGGGGCCGTAGGAGGCCGGAATGGGAAAAAGTAAGCGTCGACTCATGGTGTTCGCTCCCGGGGAAATAGGATAGGCCTTGAAGTAGCCGTCGACGCGAGACTGATTATGTCGCTGACTAACCTTCTGGTACCGACCTACAGGAACATGTTGCGGACGCTGGCCGGGCTGCTGGACAAGGCAGAGCATCAGAGGGTGGATCCGGCCAATGGTCTGCTATCGGCGCGTCTGGCACCGGATATGTACCCGTTAGCGTCACAGGTGTGTTTTGCCACCTACCAAGCTCAGGAGGCGACGTTCCGCCTTCGCGGCGAAGATATTCCCCAATCGCTTGCTGCCGTGGCGGCCGAGGGGCGCAATGCCGGCGACGTGCCCGGCTCAATCGCGGATGCACGGGCTCGCATCGCCGACGCATTGGCGCGTCTGGACAGCCTCTCGGACAATGCCCTCGATTCCGGAGCGACCCTGCAGATCACGATCGAGCTTCCGGGCAACATCACGTTCGATATGAGCGGCGAACAATACGCTCGGGATTGGGCTCTGCCTCAGTTCTACTTCCACGTCATCACCGCCTACGCCATCTTGCGACATCACGGCATCGCGCTCGGCAAAGCCGACTATGTGCCTCACATGTTCGCGTATCTCCGGCCCGGATCGCTGCCATGAGCATGACCGGAGAGCGGCTTGGCTGCCCGCAACCCGCTCCCATTCCTCAAAACCGCCCCGCCACCGTCAACCGCACCGCCATCGGCTCCACCGGATGCAGATGCGTGTCCGCCACCCCGCCGGCGGGCTCTCCCCGCAGCCGCGACTCATAAAAATAATCGATCTGGCTCGCCTTGACGTTGAGCAGGTTGAGGATGTCGAGCTGCACCGTGACGCCGTTGTCGAAATTGTAGCCGATGCGGCCGTTCACCAGGGTGGTGGGCTTCGAGCGGACGGAATTGTCCTCGATGAGCGGGCGTGGGCCGAAATAGCGAAGCCGTAGCGTACCGAACCAGCCCAGCGACTCGCCCAGCGTAAAGCCGGCGGCCGCGATGGCGGTAGGGGCGGCGGGGATGCGGCTCCCCGCAGGGTCGCGGTCGGCAAAGCGCGCATGGGTCACGGTGAGGTCGGCGTCGAGAGCGAGCCAGGGCGTCACCGCGTAGTGGTTGGTCCACTCGATGCCGGTGCGCCGGCTCGGGCGGCTCGGCTCGGTGGTGCCCGCATCACCCACGAACAGGTTCTCGGAATCGAAATCGAGCTGGAACAGGGTCACGGTCGACTCGAGACCGGCGATGGAGCGGTTGCGGATGCCGACCTCCGAGCCCACCGAGCGCACCAGCAGGGGCACCCGGTCGAGGGGGAACAGGGGATTGCCCGGATCGACCGTGATGGTCGCGCCCCGGGCGTCGTTGGAATGGAAACCCTCGCCGTAATTCACGAACAGCTCGGTCTCGGCCCAGGGGCCGAACACGACGCCGAGCTTGGGGCTGACGATGCCGTCCCGCGCATGGCCCGAATTCAGCGGATTGTTCGATCTCACGGTGGCGTCGTAGGCGTCGGCGCGCAGGCCGACGCTGGTGCGCAGCCACTCGGTCCAGCGCAGGCGGTTCTCAAAGTAGAGGGCGGCGCTGCCCTCCTGCACGCGGTCGTCGCGCACGGTGGAGAGGGAGGTGCGCGCCCGCGTGTTGAACAGGCCCACATGGATGTCGTCGAACCGCGCCTGCACGCCGATCTCGTTCTCCATGGCGAGACCGAACAGCTCACCATTGAACACCCGCGCGATCTCGCCGCCGGCGACGGTGCGGCTGTCGAGCTGGCGGAACTGGTCGCCATTGACCGGATCGTTGAGGAAATAGGTGAAGTTGTTGAACAGGTTGAGATTCGAGCGGATGACGTAGGCGCTGGCGCGGGTGACGCCGCCGTCGTCCGACCGGCTCCAGCGGCCCGACAGGGAGAAGCGGCTCGCATTACCCCCATCGCTTGGGTCGAGGGTGCCGAAGCGGCCGATCAGGCCCTCGGAGATCGCCCGCTGAGGGATCTGGTTCGTCGCCGTCCAGCGGTTGGAATAGGCCATGCCGGTGAGGGAGAACCCGTCGAGGGCGGTGCCCTGGCTGTAGCGCAGCACGCCGTTGAGCTTTCGGATGGCGTCCGGCACCACCCAGGGGCCGTCATAGACCTGAGCCTCGCCGGCGGCGAGGAGCGTCCCCTCCCCCAGCGGCGCGGAGGCGATGGTGAGCGCCCGCTTGTAGCCGAAGCTGCCGAGGGAGGTGAGCGCGAGAGGGCGGGGCACCGCGTCGATCGTGTCGATCCGCACCGAACCGGCGGAGGCGAAATCCCCGTCGCGGGCGAAATACGGGCCCTTGTGGAACTCCACCGCGCCGACGAGTTCGGGAATGAGGAAGTTGATGTCGGCATAGCCCTGGCCGTGGCCATGGGTGCGCATGTTGGCGGGCATGCCGTCGATGGTGATGGCGATGTCGCTGCCGTGGTCGAGGTTGAAGCCGCGCAGGAAGTACTGGTTGGCTTTTCCCTCGCCGGAATGCTGCGTGACGATGAGGCCGGGCACGGCTTCCAGTACCTCGCCGGGGCGGGTGACCGGCCGGTCGTTGAGGGCCTTGCCGGTGATGACGCCGGAACTCGACGTCAGCGCGGGAGCGGACAGGGCGCCGAACGCTTCGGCCCCGCCGGCTCCACCCGTGGCCCCGCCGAGGCCGGGACCGGCAGCGGGGGGCGGACGCATGTCGGCGGCCACGGAAAGTTCGTCGAGGGTCGCCTCGGCGATGGTCGCCGCGCCGGACTGGGCGAGGACCGGTGACGCGGATGTCAGCAGCGCGAGGACGAGGAGGGGATGGAGAGCGCGTGGAGGATGGGCAGACACGGGCGAAACCTCGGGCGACGGCAGTGGCACGTCACCGCGAACGAAGCCGATGCGTTCGCGACATGCGAACGCCCCGACACCCCACCGGGACACCCCGCCCGATGCGTTTCGCGTGTGACCACGACTGACGGCAGGTCTCCTGGCTCGCGGGTCACCGCCCTCTCATCGTCTTCCCAGAGGCCGGAGCCTCCAGTGACGTGTTGATGATGGGCTCGCCGCTTACAGTTGCGGGGGCAGCCGCGGCATCGGACGCAAGATCCTAACCGCGTTCCCTTTTGATCCCCCGAGGGGGAACCGTCATCGTCAGGCTAGGTCGGCCGCAACGGGAGGGTCAATGGCGAGATGTTCCCGCATCGACCATCGCCGCCGCCCTGTCGCATCACGGCAACGTCCGGCATCACTCCGGGAGCGAGTCGAGGTTCCTCGGCTCCTCGATGCGGCGGCCGTTTGTCTCGGCCCGGAAGCGTTTGCCCATCTCGTAGGCCGATTTGCGCATGCGCATGATGCCGCCCAGCGGCCGGTGCGCGGCCAGCCCGTGCCACGGGCTGAACGACAGGCCGTCATCGACGAAAGCCGCGCGGGCCTCGCTCCAGCTCGTCTGCGGCGCGGCGGTGAGGGTGGCGATGGTGCGGTAGGGGCTCGTTGCCTCCGACCAGACCACGGAGGCGTCCTCCACCGGCATGTCGTCGAGGTTCAGGCAGAGCTGCGCCCGCAACTCCCAGGTGCCGCCATGGCGGCGGAAATGCGCCAGCACCGCCTCGCGGATCGCATTGGGGGCGCTCGTGTCGTCCAGCGGCTTGTCGGTGAGCGCCGTCAGGTCCGGCGAGACCGGGACGAGCGCGATCTTGGCGATGTGATCGCCGAAGCGCAGCGGAACCTGGCTGTAGAAGCTGTCGCCCAGAATGTGCGTCTCGGGCTGTCCGCCCAGCGTCGCCAGGGCCGGGCTCGGCGAACCGGTGGCCGCCACGACCGCGCTCTGCACGCCGCGCAACGCCGCCGAGGCGACCTTCTTGAGCCCCTCCGCCCGATCCGTGGTTTTGGCGAGGAGCTTCAGGGTCGCCAGGAACTGCTTCGGTCCCGGCGCCGAGAAGGCCGGCCCGTTGACGAGCACGAAATCCTGGGTGGCGTCCCCCTCCGACCCCTCCAGCCGTTCGCCTTCGACACCGACGATCTTGATCGCCACGCCGCGCGGAGTGGAGACGCTGTCGTCCAGGATATCACCGGGGATGGTCGAGAAGCGCATCACCACGGGGTAGCGCCCCGCCTGCGCGAACAGGCCCTGCGCCAGTTCGGGGGATAGGCCGGGCGCCACCTCCAACTCGGCCCTCAAGGCGCCATGCGCCTTGGCATGGACGCTGCGGATGGCATGACCGCCATGGGCGAGGGTCGTCTCGCTGATGGAGCGCATGGTCTCGTTCAGGGACCGGCTGGTCTCGGCCTCGTCGGCGTCAGGGGTCTCGACGGCGGGCGTGTAGCGCAGGTAGGGGGTCTCGATCGCCAAGGGTGCTGCTCCGGGGGATGGCGGATGCCGCGCCCCGAGGCGCTTCTAAGGCCTTGAGGGAACCGGGCGGCTCCGCAACTTGGTGGTGTTCCAAGTTGAGAATCCCCGACCGGTGCTCCCGTTCCGATCCCTGCGGCAACTCGCCAAGTCGTGAAATCGGCGATCAGGCGGCGTTGTCCCAGGTCTCGCTGATCGGACGCCCGCCGCGCATGAGGCGCGCGCGCAGGATGACGTCACCGGGCGGCAGCGGCGTCGGCGGACGCCATTCCACGTAGAGGCGCCAGCCCCCGGTCTGGGGCACCCGCTCCACCACCGGATCGACCATGGCGCCGGCGCTGGCCGAGACCTCGGCCGCGATGTCACCGTCTGGGCCGGTGGGCAGGCCCGGTCCTTCGAAATCGATGACGTAGAGGCGCCGCTCCGGACTCGGCGGCGTGGTCGGCCGCAGGCGCTCGGCCGAACCGACATGGGTGGAGACCACCCGGGCGAGCGCGCTCAGTACGGCGGTGTCCGGTTCGGCCCCGATGGTGGCGAGCGTGTAGGCGAGGTCGAGGGCGCTTCCCGCCGTGACGGGTGCGGCCGGCACGAAGGCGGCGACGATGTTGTCCATGTACTCTTCGCGGGACGGGATCTCGAAGAGCTGCACCGCCCCGGCGCCGAACCCCGCCTGGGGCGTGACCCAGAGGCCGGGCCGGGCCTCGTGTCGGGCCTGGACGTCGAGATAGGCGGCAAAGCTTCGCTCGCGCTGGAGAAGTCCGAACCCATCGAGGGGATCGACCCGGAACGCCGAGATCTGCGGATCGCGCCGTCCGTTGCTCAAGGGACGCCATAGGCGGTCGTCCTTGGTCGCCACCACCAGCCCGTCGGAATCGTGAACCTGCGGCCGGAAATCGTCGAAGGGCGCGGCTCCGCGCGCGCCCGGACCGTTCGCTCCGTGCAAGAACATGCTGGTGAGCGGCGCGAGGCCGAGACGCGGGATCGCGGCGCGGGGATGCAGCGAGGCGGTGACGACCATCCGCGAGGTCTCGCCGGGTTCGACCACGAAGCGGTAGGCGCCCGCGAGGCTCGGCGAATCGAGGAGCGCCAGGATCGTGACGGCGCGGGCCTCGGCCTTCGGCTCGCAGATCCAGAACGCCGTGAAGTCCGGAAACTCCTCCGCTCCCGGACCGCCGGTCTGGATCGCGGCACCGCGCGCCGACAGGCCGTATTCCTGCGTCTTTCCGCGAAGCCGGAAATACGAGGCGCCGAGGAAGACCAGGAATTCCTCCTGGTGAGCCGGCTTCCTATCGTCGAAGGCGTGATGCAGCCGGAAGCCGGCAAAGCCGAGATCGCGGGAAAAGTCCTGCCCGGCGAGGTCGGAGCCGAGATCGAACAGGCCCGACTGGTACAGGATCGGCTGCGGCGGCCCGTCCGGCGGCTGGAGGAACAGGGCGACGCGCTTCTTCTGCAGGAAGCCGCGATGGAACAGCTGCAGCGAGAACGAACCACCGAGGCGAGGGGCCGCGTCGGGGCGGAAGGTGATCGCGCGGTAGCCGTCGTAGCTGAGGCCGGCGAGCGGGGCCGGGAGATCGTCCGGAGCGGGCCGGTAAGGTGAGGCCGCGAGGCGGCGGGCCTGGGCCACGACGCCCTCGAAGGTCATCGGCGCGTCGCGCGGTGGGTCGAGAGTGTCGGCGGCCATCGTTCTGGCGGTATTCAGGTCGACGGCACTAGGCATTATGATGCCTGCTGTCAGACCGAGCGCGGTTCGCAAGGTCTGCCGCCGCGAGAGGGGCTCGCGTCCCGAACGCTCGTCTCCACCGTCGTCCCGTGTCATCGATGCCCTTCGTGTCGTGACGGATGACGGCCCATCTCAGCCTTGATCGAGTGTCCATCGCCCCATGTCCATCACCCGGTTGTCGCACGACGCATCCCAAGCCGGAATCCCGGACCCGGTGATTCCGGCGAGCCGGCCGAGCGAGACGCCCTCGTTCGAGGCGCCGTCGCTCCTGTGGCGGCGGCTCCTGCTGGCGGTGCCGACCCTGGCCACCGCGGCGGCGATCGCGTGGCTCGCCGTGTCCGCCTATGGACGCCCCGACGGCGCCTTGGGCTGGGCCGTGCTGGTCCTGTTCGGCCTCGTGATGGCGTGGCAATCCTTCGTCGCCTGGCAATACGTCTACGGACTCGTGGCGGTCGCGTTCGGCGATGCCGCCAAATCCGCGATCGAGATCCGCTCGGCCACGGTGCCGGCCACCGCCTCGGGCCTGAGCCGCACGGCGGCCGTGGTGGCGATCCATGCCGAAGATGCGGTGGCGGTGTTCGCCGCCCTTCGCGTCATGGCCCGCTCGCTCCAGCGTGGCGGCGGCGACGGGTCCGATATCGACATCTTCGTCCTCTCCGATACGCGCGACGGCGCCATCGCGGCGGTGGAGGAGCATGAATTCGCGCGGATCGAGGCCTGGGCGCGCCTGAACGGCCCCGGCCTGCCGCGCTTCCGCTACCGGCGGCGCCAGGACAATGCGGGCCGCAAGGCCGGCAACATCGCGGAGTTCTGTCGGAGCTACGGCGACGAGTACGATTTCATGATCGTGCTCGATGCCGACAGCCTGATGACCGGCGCCGCCATGCGCCGCCTCGCCCGGCTGATGGAGGAAGCCCCCCGTGTCGGGCTGATCCAGACCGTCTCCTACGCCACCGGCCGGGACACGCTGTTCGCCCGTATCCAGCAATTCGCCGTGCGGCTCTACGCGCCGCTGTCGATCCGCTGCCTCGAGACCTGGCAGGGCGCGGATGGAAGCTATTGGGGCCACAACGCGATCCTGCGGGTCGCGGCCTTCGCCGACAATGCCGAACTGCCGGTGCTGCCCGGCAAGGCGCCGCTGGGCGGCGAGATCCTGTGCCACGACATCGTCGAAGGAGCGCTCCTGCGCCGGGCCGGATGGGAGGTCCGCCTCCTGCCGGAGATGGGCGGCACCTGGGAAGAGATGCCGACGAACCTCGTCGATCTCCTCGGGCGCGAGCGGCGCTGGTGCCAGGGCAACATGCAGCACCTGCGCGTCACCACCCTGCCGGGCCTGCGGGCGGCGAGCCGCTGGCACCTCATCGTCGGCATCCTGTCCTACCTCGCCTGCCCGCTCTGGGTGCTGTTCCTCGCCGCCGCCTCGATCCAGGCCGCCGTCACCGGCGATCTCGGCCTCCTGGCCTATGGGCTCACCGGGACGGGCCTCGCCGCCCATGCGCTGGCCGCCCTCGTCGTCGTCGTGATGGCCCTGCCGAAGCTCCTCAGCCTCGGCCATGTCCTGGCCTCGCCGACCCGCCGCGCGGCCTTCGGCGGCACCGCCTCGTTGCTGAAGAGCGCCGTGCTCGAACAAATCGTCTGGGTGCTGCTCTGGCCGGTCATGACGGTCTTTGCCGCGGGTGCCGTCGCCACCACCTTCATCGGCCGCGTGGTGCGCTGGGATTCGCAGGTGCGCGACGACCGTCGGGTGCCGTGGTCCGAGGCGATTCGCCTGCAGGTGGACGCCCTCGTGGCGGGTGCGCTGCTCGCCGGCCTGCTCGTTTATGCCGGCGATCCCTGGCTCGCCCTGTGGATGGGGCCGGTGGCCCTCGCGCTCCTCACGAGCCCGGCCTTCAGCGTGCTGACCAGCCGCGCCGATTTCGGCCGTGCCTCGCAGAGGAACGGCCTGTTCCTCTCCATCGACGACACGGACCGCGCCCCCGAACTCCTCGACCTGGCCTCGGTCCGCCGGGGCGAGGAGCGGGGCCTGCGCCTCCATCAGGAAGCCTGGGCGAGCTGAGGAACCGGCCTCTCCGCGCCGCGATGAGGCCGAAGGGGCGACGAAGGGGCGAGAGGCTGGAAGCCAGGTCCGAACCCGATCCGATCTTGCCGTGGATGCGGGCGCGCGGTGTCGCCCGGAGAGGTCATCCGCCCGCTTGCGACCCTTTTACGCTCCACGGACCCCCAACATCCATTTCGGTTGCCTCATCAAGGACTTCATGCCTAACGTCGGGGCTCGGACGGGTCGGGTGACGAAGGATTTGGCTCGTTGGGTGCAGACGACACGAGGGCTGAACCGGGCCTGCCGTACTTCTGCCTGACGACGTCGGGCTTGCCTCCCGGAGAGGCTTTCGAGCAATGGCGCACGCTCCTGGCGCCGATGTACGAGGTCAGTCCGACGACGCGATCCGCCGTCCTGCCTTTCGGCACCAACATCGCGTACCCGATCGACGACCTCGTCGCTCATCGCACCCTGCTCTCGACCCAGCGGCTCCAGCGCGATCGCCGACGTGTCGATGCCGGTTCCGACCAGTACATCGTCCAACTCTACCGGTCCGGCCGCTTTCAGGGCACCGTCGCCGGCAAAGCGGTCTCGGCCTCGGCCGGCACCGTGACCTTCATCGGCCGCCGTCATCTGCTCGATGGCATGCTCGACCGGGCCGATACGACCGGCATCGTGATCCCCTGCTCCCACCTCCACGGGCTACCGCTCGAGGACCATGACATGCTCTTCGATGCGGCCCGCAACCGGTTGCTCGCCGCACGCATTCTGGACCTCTACCGCCGCTTGCCGACCACGCGCCCCGACGACGCCCCGGCTCTCGCCGTCGAGTTCGTTGGCTTCCTGCGCCGCCTGCTCGATCCCTCGCGGGCCAAGGACGTGCTCGAAGGCCGCGAACTCGACGGCGGCCTGATGGCGCTGGCCAGGATGATCGTGCGGGAAAACCTGTCCCGGTCCGATCTGTCGCCCGCCTTCGTCGCCGGACAGATGCGGGTCTCGCGGGCCACGCTCTACCGGCTGTTCGAGCCGGAAGGAGGCGTGATGCACTTCGTGCAGGGCGAGCGCCTGAAGGCCATGCGCGACGCGCTGGCCGATCCGATGGAGACGCGCACCCTTGCCCGCTTGGCCGAGGTCTTCGGCTTCAGCAGTGCCTCGCAGCTCAGCCGCAGCTTCCGCAACCGCTTCGGCGCGCCACCCCAGGCTTGGCGGGTCGAGCGTCGGGTGGTTCAGCAGATCAGCGGTCAGGGGACGGTGCAGCACGTCTGGAAGTGGCTTCGCGAAACGCGATGACCTCGTCCGGATGGACCCGGTCGATCGACGCCGAGAGACGGCGGCCGCATGTCATGCCACGCCTCAGTGTTCCTGCCCCGCAGGTCAGGCCCACCGAGGTCCGGTGTGAGGCGCACTGATCCGGGCCTTCGAGCAGGCACCGGCGGGAGCCCCGATAAGCTAGGGTTTCTCCAGCACCTCGATCGGGTTGGTGCGCTGGCTCGGCCTGGGCTCGGCGGTGGCCGCACCGGCATTGCCGTCCGGCTTCTCACGCCGGGCGCCGGAGCTGGTATCGGCGCCGGGTCCGGTGCCCTGGGTCGGCACCGTGCCGCTGGCCAGTTCGAGGCAGGTCACCATCTCCACGTAGGACGGGAAGCCGCCGGCCTGGAACTGCTTCTCGCACTGGGTCTTGGCGGCCGGCGAGTAATCGCCCCAGCGGCGCTGGGCTTCCTTGCGCGCCGCCTCCTCCGAACGCAGGCAGCCCTCGACGGTGGCGTTGTCGCTGACGCTGGCCTCCGCACGGACCGAGGATTTGCAGGTCGCCTGAACGTCGAGCTTGGGCGGCCCATCGGCGGCCGGGGCCACATTCGTGAGGGCGACGAGCGCGAGGGCTCCGGTCAGGAGGGGAACAGGGTATCGCATTGGGTCGTCCTCGCTCGCATCGCGGCGACCGCCCGGCGGCGGTCCGTCCCTCGCACAATGCGCGAAGGGCGGGATCGCACCAAGAACCGACGAGGAAATCAGCCCAGCGCCACGTCGAGATCCGCGAACAGGTCGTCCACATGCTCGATTCCCACGGAGAGCCGCAGGAGATCGGGCGGACACGGCGTGCCCGGCCCCTCCACCGAGGCGCGATGCTCGATCAGGCTCTCGACGCCGCCGAGCGACGTGGCGCGCTTCCACAGGCGCACCCGCGCCGCCGTGGCGATGGCCGCCTCCTCGCCGGCCGCGACCCGGATCGACAGCATGAAACCGAAGCCGCCCTCCATCTGCCGCGCCGCCACCGCGTGGCCGGGATCGCCCGGCAGGCCGGGATAGAGCACCGAGGCCACGCGCGGATGCGCCGAGAAGCGCCGGGCGAGGTCCGCGGCGGAAGCCGATTGCGCGGCGACGCGAAGCGGCAGGGTCCGCAGCGAGCGCATCAGAAGATAGGCCTCGAACGGCCCGAGGATCGCCCCGCCGCCGGCCCGGATCGCGCCGATGCGCTCCCAGAACCCATCGGCGCGGGCCGAGGCCAGGACGCCGGCGACCACGTCGGAATGCCCGTTCAGGATCTTGGTGGCCGAGTGCATGACGATGTCGGCCCCGAGCCGCAGGGGCCGCGTGTGGATCGGCGAGGCGGCGGTGGAATCGATGGCCAGACGCGCCCCCGCCGCGTGCGCGATCTCGGCTGCGGCGGCGATGTCGGTGATGGTCCAGAGCGGATTGCCGGGCGTCTCCACCCAGACCAGCTTCGTCGTGCCCGGCCTGATCGCGGCGCGCAGGGCGTCGAGGTCGTCCATGGCGACGAAGTCGAGGCCCCAGCCCCGGCGCGGCGCTTCCTGCTGGAGCCAGCGCTTGAGCGCCCAATACATCACCAAGGGTGCGACGATGTGGTCTCCGGGCTCCAGGGCCGAGAAGACGGCGGTCGCCGCCGCCATGCCGGAGCCGAACAGCATCGCGCCGGCCTCCGCCTCCTCCAGCATGGCGATGACGGCCTCGGCCTCGCGGGTCGTGGCGTTGTCCGGCCGGGCATAGGAGAAGCCCGAACTGTAGCCGTTGTCGGGATCGCGGAGGAACGTCGTCGAGACATGGAGCGGCGCTACCACCGCCCGCGTCACCGGATCGACATGGCCCATGGCCTGTGCGGCCAGGGTGCGCTTGGTGAAGGGGGGGGTGGGATGTGC
>NZ_VRVC01000124.1:0-14875 GCF_008040005.1 Methylobacterium sp. WL19 | reverse complement strand
GGTTGGCGCTCAGCCGCCGGTCGCCGCGCGGGTGCAGCGCTGCCAGGGCCGGCGCGAGGCGGCCGGCATCATCGAAGAGCTCGTCCGGCCGGTAGGACCGCATCCAGGTCTCCAGGATCGCGAGGTGCTCCGGGTTTTCGCGGAGCGCCGCCACCGGGACCTGATGCGACCGCCAGGTCCCCTCCACCGGCTTGCCGTCGACGAACTTCGGCCCGGTCCAGCCCTTCGGGCTGCGCAGTACGATCATCGGCCAGCTCGGCCGCCCGACATCGCGGTTCGCGGCGAGCTCGCGGATCTCGGTGATGCGGTCGAGGGCGTAGTCGAGGGCCGTCGCCATGGCTTGGTGCATCGGGCCGGGCTCGTCGCCCTCGACGAACAGCGGCTCGTAGCCGTAGCCGACGAGAAGGCTCCGCAACTCCGCCGCCGGCATCCGAGCCAGCAGGGTCGGGTTGGCGATCTTGTAGCCGTTGAGGTGGAGGATCGGTAGAACGGTGCCGTCGCCGACGGGGTCGAGGAACTTGGAGGCGTGCCAGGAAGCCGCCAGCGGTCCGGTTTCGGCCTCGCCGTCCCCGATCACGCAGGCGACGATGAGGCCCGGGTTATCCAGCGCCGCCCCGAAGGCGTGGATCAGGGAGTAGCCGAGCTCACCGCCCTCGTGGATCGAGCCGGGCAGTTCGGGCGAGGCGTGGCTCGGGATGCCGCCGGGGAAGGAGAATTGCCGGAACAGGCGGCGCATCCCGTCCGTGTCGGAGCCGACATCCGGGTAGACCTCGCCGTAGGTCCCGTCGAGCCAGGCGTTGGCAACAAGGCCGGGCGCACCGTGGCCAGGCCCCCACACCGCCATCATGTCGAGGTCGCGCAGGACGATGGTCCGGTTGAGGTGGGCGTAGATGAAGTTCAGCCCCGGGGTCGTGCCCCAGTGTCCGAGGAGCCGGGGCTTCACGTCCGCGAGGGTGAGGGGCTCGCGCAGGAGCGGGTTGTCGAGCAGGTAGATCTGACCGACCGATAGGTAGTTCGCCGCCCGCCAGTACGCATCGATGGCGTCGAGGCCAGTCGGTCCCAGAGGACCTGGCACGAAGTCGAGATGGGCCGGCATCTCGCCGAGATCACGGACGACGGCAGGCTTCGGATCGCTCGCGACAGGCATTCGGGATTCCCGGGCATTGCGGGACGACCCAGCGCCCCATGGAAACCATCGTCGCATCCCTGGACGGTCGGTTCTTTGATCTGGATCACGTCGCTCTCGGCCGGGCCGTGCCACTCGGGGGCCTGCCCGGAGATGCGCATGATCCTCGTCCTCAATGCCGGTTCGTCCAGCCTTCGCTGCGCCCTATTCCGGGATAGCGAGGATACCGCCGTCTGGCGCGTGCACGTCGCCGGGATCGGTGGCTCCCCTCACCTGACGGTTACGGGCGACCTCGACTTCGCAGAGGATGTGCCGCCCCCGAGCGATCTCCCGTCCGTCGTAAAGTGGCTCCTCGCTGGCCTCCGACGACTGCCGGATCTCCGCCTTCGGGCGGTCGGTCACCGGATCGTCCATGGCGGTGCCCGCCATGTCGGCCCGGCCCGTATCGACGGACCCCTGATCGCCGAGTTGGAGACCCTGGTGCCGCTGGCCCCCGGCCACCAACCGCAGGGGCTCGCTTGCATCGCGGCCGTCGAGGAGGCGTGGCCCGGCCTGCCGCAGGTGGCCTGCTGCGCTTCGGCTTCCATGGCCTGTCCTACGCCCACATCGCACGCGTGCTGCCCCGGCTCATCGGCGAGACGGCGAAGGGACGCGTCGTCGTCGCTCATCTCGGCCACGGCGCCAGCCTCTGCGCCTTAGCCGGGGGACGCAGCGTGGCGACCACGATGGGGCTCACGACCCTTGGTGGCCTGATGATGGGGACCCGGTCCGGAACGGTCGATCCAGGGCTCGTGCTCCACTTGATCCAGGCGCGCGGCATGGCCGCAGTCGAGGTCGCCGACCTCCTCAACCGACGCTCGGGCCTGCTCGGCGTCTCGGGCATCAGCGACGACGTCCGTGTCCTGGGGGCCAGCGAGGCCCCGGAGGCGCGTGAGGCCCTCGACCTGTTTGCCTACCGGATCGCACGCGAGACCGGCTCCCTTGCCGTTGCCCTGGGCGGCCTGGATGCCCTCGTCTTCACAGGCGGCATCGGCGAGAACGCCGCGGGCATCCGGGCATCCGTCTGCGCGAGGCTCGCGTTCCTCGGCCTGGACCTCGACCCGGAACGCAACGCCGAGGGCCATTCGCGCATCGACCGAAACGGCTCTACAGTCGCGGTCCTCGTCATCCCGGCCGACGAGGAGCGGGAGATCGCCGATGAGGTGGGATGTCTCGTTAGTGCTTGATACCCGAGGGGAAGCCCGTCCACGGGCTCCATCGCCGGGGGATCCATCTCGGAGTAGGCTCTGCCCCAGGCTGATCGTTCGGCGCGCCTGCCGGTCGATGGGGGGCTGCGAGGATCGGTCATGCCATTCGCGAGCGTGATGGTTGCGCTGGACCTCGGGACGTCCTCGTCCGCGCGCCTGAGGCTCGCCGGCACCTTGGCCCGGCGCTTCGGGGCCCGGCTGATCGGTGTCGCGGCCCGTCAGGCCCTGCCGCAGAACCTGTATGGCCGCGGCGCCTACATCAACAGCCAGTTCGTCGATCAAGCCACCGCCCGCGCGACCGACGAGCTATCGCAGGTCGAGGCGCGGTTCCACGAGGTCACGGCCGAAGCCGGCGAGACTGAATGGCGTTCGGCGAAGGCCGATCCCATGGCGTTCCTGGTTCAGCAGGCAAGGTCCGCCGACCTCGTCGTGGTAAGTCGATACCGGAGCGCAGGCGTCGAGGACTGGTGCTCGTCCATCGAGCCTGGCGAATTGGTGCTGCGCCTTGGCCGGCCGGTCCTCATCGCCCCGCCTTCCGTAGAGACGCTCGCCGCGAGGCGGATCGTCGTCGCCTGGAAGGATACCCGCGAGGCCCGTCGCGCCGTCTCAGACGGACTGCCGTTCATGAGATTGGCCGAGGAGGTGCTCATCGTCGCTCTGGGCGACGAAGCCGATTGGAAGGGCGCGGGCGAGACCCAAGGCTATCTTTCCCGGCATGGCGTCACCGCCACGACCATCCTCCGCTCGCCATCGAAACTCGGCGTGGCCGCCGAGTTGCTCGTGATCGCGCAGCAGGAAGGTGCCGACCTGATCATCGCCGGGGCCTACGGCCACGCCCGCATGCGGGAAGTGATCTTCGGGAGCGTCACCCGCAACCTGCTGGAGCACGTTCCCATCTGTTGCCTCTTGAGCCACTGACGGTCATTCGCGGGGAACGTCAAGAACCATGTCCCGGCGACGCTCGTTCAAAGGCCTGAGTATCCGTGGCGCAGGAGTCGCTGTTCGGCCCCTATCCTGCAGGCCGAACCCATGCCTGACCGAATTTCACGAGCTCGATCACCACGAACGGCGTGAGGGCACCCAGCCCGACAACGCCCCAGTCGGCCATCGTCAACGGCACCGTATGCAGCACCTGCCTCAGGAGCGGGACGTACACGGCGGCGAGTTGCAGGCCGATGCAGGCTGCCGTCGCCCCCCATAGCCAGGCGTTCGTGAACAGGTTCGCGGTGAAGGCGGACCGACGCCGCGAGCGGGCGCTGAAGGCATGGACGACCTGGGTCATGGCGAGGGTCATGAAGGCGATGGTGACCGCGTGCCGAAGCCCCTCCTCGCCGACGCCGTACCACTCCATCCCGACCGCGAACGCGGCGAGCGTGCATCCCGCGAGCAGCAGGCCCTGCCAGACGATCAGCCAGGCGAAGGCCGGCGTCATCAGGGGCTGCTCGGGGTCGCGCGGCGGCCGCGCCATCACGTCGGGATCGGACGGCTCAAGCGCGAGCGCCATCGCCGGGAAGATGTCCGTGACGAGGTTGAGCCAGAGGATCTGCATCACGCCGAGCGGCATGGGCCAGCCGATCATGACGGCGGCGAACATCGTGACGATCTCGGCGAGGTTGCACGAGAACAGGTAGTGGATGAAGCGCAGGATGTTGCTGACGATGACCCGCCCCTGCTCGACCGCGCCGACGATGGTCGCGAAGTCGTCGTCGGTGATGACCATGTCGGCGGCGTCCTTGGCCACCTCGGTGCCCCTGATCCCCATGGCGATACCGATATCCGCCTTCCGGAGCGCCGGCGCGTCGTTGACCCCGTCTCCGGTCATGGCGACCACGTTCCCGCGCCGCTGAAGGGCGTCGACGATCCGAAGCTTGTGCTCGGGTGACACCCGGGCGAACACGGCGGCGTCGGCCACCACAGCGAGCCAGCCGGCATCGTCGAGGCCAGCCAGGTCCCTGGAGTGGACGGTCTTGAAGGCGGTCCCGTCCGGGCCGACGTCCAGGTCGAGCTGCCGCGCGATCTCGGCCGCCGTCGCTTCCTGGTCGCCAGTGATCATGACCGTGCGGATTCCCGCCGCGCGGCAGGTGGCGATGGTGGCCTTGACGCCGTCCCGCAGCGGGTCGGTCGACCCGACGAGCCCGACGAAGGTGAGGTCGCGCGTAAGGTCCGCCTCGACGAACCCGTCAGGCAACACGCGATGGGCCAGCCCGAGGACGCGTAGGGCCGACGACCCGAGCGCCTCGTTTGCCGCCTCGATCCGCGCTCGGTCGGTCTGGGACGAAGACGCGGTACCGCCCGCTCCCAGGACCAACACGCTGGCTTTAAGAACTTCCGCCGGCGCGCCCTTCACGTAGGCGACGTGGGTGCCCTCCGGCGTGGCGTGCACCGTCACCATCAGCTTGGTGTCGCTGTCGAACGGGATCTCGGCGATCCGCGGGTAGGCCCTTGCGAGGTCGGCGAGTTCCAGTTCGGCCTTCTCCGCCGCCACGATGAGCGCGGCCTCGGTAGGGTCGCCGAGGGCCGTGGCGACTTCGCCCGACCGGTCCACCCTGGCGTCGTTGCACAGGGCGCCGATGCGCAGCGCGAGCCCAAGGGGCTCGTCATGCCCGATGTCGACGGCATTCCCGTCGCGGGTGAACTCACCCGCCGCCGCGTATCCCGCCCCGGTGACCTCGTACCGCCCCGCGGCGACATCGTAGGCCCGCACCGTCATCTCGTTGCGGGTGAGCGTGCCGGTCTTGTCGGTGCAGATCACCGTGGTCGACCCGAGGGACTCGACCGCGGGCAGCCGCCGGACCAGCGCGTTCATGCGGGCCATGCGCTGCATGCCGATGGCGAGCGTCATCGTCGTCACCGCGAGCAGGCCCTCGGGCACGGCCGCGACGGCGAGCGAGATGCCGACCTCGACCATGTAGAGAAGCGCGTTGCCCCGGAGCCACCCGACCAGGATGATGACGAGGCAGAGGGCGAGGACGATGACGAGGAGGGCGCGGCTGAGCTCTGCGAGCTTCGCCTCCAGCGGCGTACCGTGCGCGGCGACCCCCGCGATGAGCGTTCCGATCCGGCCGATCTCCGTGCGCGGGCCCGTGGCGGTGACGATGAAACGACCGCGCCCGGCGGTGACGGCCGTACTTCGGTGAACCATGCTCGTCCGATCGCCCAGGGCCGCCCCGGTATCGAGAACCGGATCGGCGGACTTGGCGACGGGCAGGGACTCCCCCGTGAGCGCGGCCTCGTCGACCTGGAGGCGCGCCTGCTCCACCACCCGCCCGTCGGCATGCACACGGTCCCCCTCAGAGAGGAGCACGACGTCGCCGGCGACGAGGTCGGCCGTCTCGACCTGGTGGTCCCTGCCGTCCCGGACGACGCGGGCGAGCGAGACGGCTTGCTTGCGCAATCCGTCGAGGGCGGCGGCGGCCTTCCATTCCGTGACGAAGCCGATGGCGGCGTTGAGGAGGATCACGACGAGGATGGCGCCGGCCTCGACGCGTTCCCCGAGCGCCAGTGCGACGCCGCCGGCGGCGATGAGCAGTGCCACCATCAGGCTCTGGAACTGATGCAGGAGGATTTTCAGCGCGGAAGCCGGCGCGGCCTTCGCGAGCGTGTTGGGGCCGTCGCGGGCCAGGCGCTCGGACACCTCCGCACCGCTCAGCCCGTTCGAGACGTCGGTGCGCAGGGCCCTCGCCGTCTCCGCCGCCGAACGTGCCGGGTAGGGTATCACCAGCGCGGTCATGCCAGCATCAGGCGGTCGACGACTGCGCGTACGCCGGGTGCGGACCAAGCCGCCCGCTCGGCGATCTCACGCTCGTGCCAGGCGTTGACGAAGCCTTCCAGGGTCACCTCGTCATCGACGACGGTGACCTGGATCGCGTCGCCGTCCAGCTTGGCGTTCCGCTTCAGGGCCGCGAGGATCTTGGCCTTCACGTCGACCGCCTCTGCCGGGGGACGCACGGCGAGCAGGTTGAGGACGTCGGTGACGCCGGACAGCCTTCGGACGTCGGAGGCGGCGGCGACGCTCTGGAAGTAGTACGGGACCGACCCGTTGAGCGTGACGGCGCCTCGCTCGACCTTGACCTGGATGCCGTGCGCCTGGATGCGCGCGTCCCAGGCAAGGACGTTCAGGACGCGTCCGGCGATCTCGACGTCGCCGGTCCTTTCCGTTTCCAGCCCGCGCACTTCGAGTGCCTCGGTGATGGCGCGTACGCCGCGCACCCTCTGCACGACCTTCTCGGCCGCGATCCTCTCGGCATAGGTCCCGACGCATCCGGAGAGGCTGACGACGCCCTCGTCGACGGCGACGCCGATATGCGCCGAGCCGACGCTCGGGTCGAAGTCAAGCTCGTCGAGGATGTGCTGCCGCAGCAGGGTATCGTCCATGATGGTGCTCCCGGGTCGAGCGCATGCCGGCCGACCGGGGACCTTGATGAACCCGACGGCGCCCCCGGTCTTTGTGCAGGATCAAACCGGGTGGAGGCTCAAGCCGCAACCGGTGACGGCGTCGAGGGAAGTGGGATGCGGATCGGCCACCCAACGCTCAGGGTCCGCCGGACGTGCCCGACCGAAACGACCATCGTGTCGCCGCCCCTCAGGGTCGCTTCGAGGACGTTCCTCACAAGATCGACGGTGACGACGAGGTCCCGGCCCCGCCACTGCACCGGGAACGAGAGCCTGGTCCATCCGGCCGGCAGCCGGGGCGCGAACGAGAGCCCGTCGGAGTGGACGACGAGACCGGCGAACCCGAATATCGCCACGAGCCAGATGCCGCCCAGGGCCGCGATGTGGACGCCGCCGGCGATGGCTACGTGGCTGTCGCCGAGATCGATGGCGGAGGTGTCGCGTAGGTATCCCAGCGCCAATTCCGACCGTCCCAACCGTGCGGCGGCGACACCGTGCAGGGCGCGGCTGAGGGAGCTGCCATGGCCGCACCGCGGGGCGTAGTGGTCGAAGTTGACCGCATCCGCGTCGCCCGGGAACTCATCGGGGAGCAAGGCAAGCAAGGCGACGACATCGGCCTGCTTGACCACCTGCGAGGCCTGGGTGCGCTCGCGCCCGAGGACGACGTCCATCGGTACGGAGCGCCCGGCATAGGCCGAGAGGTCGATGGCCTCCAGGTCGTGGTAGCCCTGGAACTGCTCGAACAGGCCGGTCTCCGGATCAAGTCCGGTCGCCATCGCCGCGGCGGTCCTGCGCCAGCTTTCCAGTTCGTCGGCGGCCAGGTCGAGGCGTGTCGAGAGCGTCGCCCACCGGTCCGGCCAGCGCTCGCCCATCAGCGCCGCGATGTCCAACCCGCGAAGGAGGTTCCAGCGCGCCATGACGTTGGTGAAGGCGTTGTCGTCGACGGTCTCGTGGTACTCGTCCGGTCCAATGACGCCTCTGATGTGGTGGAGGCCATCGGCTTCGAGGCCCGCGCGGCTCCACCAGAACCGCGCCGTCTCCAGGATGATCTCGGCGCCGGCCTCCAGCAGGAACGCGGTGTCGTCGGTCGCCTGCCAATATTGCCAAACGGCGTAGGCGACATCGGCGCTGACGTGCTGCTCCTGGGTGCCGCAGAGGATGTCGACGACCTTGCGGTCGGGACCGACCACCTGGGCCGGTGTCGCCTCGTCACCGGTGTCCGCAGACTCCCATGCGTAGAGCGCACCGCGCCACCCCATCCCGGCGGCCTTCGCCCGTGCCGCGGCGAGGGTGCGGTAGCGGTACGTCAGCAGGGCGCGCGCCGCCTGCGGCCACGTCATTGCGTAGAAGGGCATCAGGAAGATCTCGGTGTCCCAGAAGACATGACCGAGATAGTCGTCCCCCGTCAGGGCACGGGCGCCGATGGACACGCGCTCGTCACCGGGGTCGGCCGCGCCGTTGAGATGGAAGACGGCGAACCGCAACGCCCTCTGCGCCTCCGGGTCGCCTTCGACCACGACGTCGCTGCGGTCCCATCGCTCGCGCCAGGCTGTCTCGTGACGTTCGAGGAGACCGCGCCAGCCGAGCCCGGTCGCCAGGGCGAGGTCGGAGCGGGCGCGTCCGCCCGGATCGTCGACGGGTTCGTCGCCGCGCGTCACGGCGAGGTTGCGTCGGAGCACAACGGTCTGGCCGGCCTGGACGCGCAGGCTCCAGGACCATCTGCCGGCGGTTCTGACGGTGGGGGGTTGCGTCCGTCCGTCGATGACCACCGCCGCGTCCATGGCGATGGCGAGGGTCTTGCCGGATTGCCGCGTGCGCCAGACGCCGAGGTCGGGCTCCGTCGTGACTGGGATCAGGAGAGGTGACGCTTCCCCGGACGTCACGTCGAGCGTGATCTCGCCCATACCCTGCTCGACGGCGAGCTCAACCAGTTGCAGAACGATGCCGCGCATATCCAGCGAGACGAGGCGAAGCGTGGACAGGCGGATGTCGAGGGCCGCCCCCGGGGGCTGCCGGATCTGGGTCAGCAGGAGCCCGCGTCGCATGTCGAGGGTCACGTCGCGGGACGACGGATCGGGGCAGGCGAGGTAGGGGCCGTCCGGCAGGCCGATGCGAAGCTGGAGCCAGTCGGGGGCCGGGAGGCGTTCGGGGATCGGGGCGCCCACGAGGGCCGTGTCGAACAGCCCGGCGACGTAGGTGCGCGGGGGAAGCGTCCGGCACGCGCCGAGATCCGTTGCGAGAGCCCCCCGGAGCCCGAGGAAGCCGTTGCTGATCGCGACGCGCGTCTCGAAGCTGCTCTCGCGCAGCGGGTCGTACCCGACCTCGCTCAGAAGCCAGGCCGGGTCGGCAGTCGGACGGAGTGCTTGGCCCATCGGGCGTGGTCCTGTCATGCGGCGGGGCGGTGTGTGGTGGATGTCGCCCGCTTGGGGATGATGACCTCGTCGAGGCTTGCCACCACGCGCTCGGCGCCGGCGGCGCGCAGTCCATCGGCGTCATCCACCCTGGCGACGCCGAGGGTGGCCATGCCGCCGGCAAGCGCGGCAGCGATGCCGGCCGGCGCGTCCTCGACCACGATGCACCGTGTCCGGTCGACGCCGAGTTCCGCGGCCGCTAGCAGGAAGATCTCGGGGTCGGGCTTTCCGTGCGAGAGGTTCCGGCCGCAGACGATGACGGAAAATGCGTCGAACAGCGTCCCACCGGGGTCGAGAGCGACCGTGCGCATCATCGATTCTGCATTCCTGGAGGACGAGGCCGCGGCGATGGGCCAGCCGGCCGCCCTGAGCCTGCGAACGAGGCGAAGCGCATCTGGGAATGCAACCACCCCTTCCATCGCGAATATCTCCTCCAGGCGGCGCTGCTTGGCGGCGGCGTAGGCCGGACCGATACGCCCGACGTCCAGCACGCCCAGCGCTGTCAGGGCGGCGACGGCCCCGTCCAGCCGCGAGCGGCCCGCGACGCAGGCCTGATACATCGCGGTGGTGAGGCGCGCCGGGTCGGCGATGCCATGGAGCGCCTCCCGCCATGCGCGTTCGTGGGGCGATGCGAGCAGGACCCCGTCGACGTCGAGGATCCAGGCGTCGAGCCGCCTCGTCGGTAGGGCGACGTCCGCGACGGGCCTCAGGATGCGAGCCACATCAGGCATACGACGGTCGCCGATCCGATGACGGCGAGCCCCATCATGCGGAGGCTCTCCGCCATTGGGTCGGGCGACGTTGATGCAGGCGCCACCTGTCCGTCGGCGGCATCGGTCCACGGTGCGACGTGCATGTTCATGACGGGACAAATCCCTGATTGCCGGTCGTGCCCTGGTTCGACCGATCCCGACGCGAGGATGGCCGCATCGTCCCGTCCGATCCTTGCGCTGGATCAAGGATCGGGCCCGCCTCACCGCCTACGTTGGCCGGATGCCGGGACACGCCTCGACGTGGACGCCGGACAACCTTTCGCAGGGTAGGTCGCAAGCCATCCCCGGCATCGTCCAACCCGGCACGTCCCAGGAAACCATCATGTCCCACGACACCACCCTTCAGCACCGGGTCACGGCCGAACTCATCTGGGACCCGGCGGTGACCTCCTCGGAGATCGGTGTCACCGCCAAGGACGGCGTGGTGGCGCTCTCCGGTCAGGTCGGGACCTACGATGAGAAGCTCGCCGCCGAGGCTGCGGCTTGCCGCGTGAGGGGCGTGAAGGCACTCGTCCAGGAGATAGAGGTCGTCGTGCAGCATGCTCGCAAGCGGTCCGACGAGGACATCGCCGCCACCGCCATCGCCCGTCTCGCCTGGAACGTGGCCGTGCCGCCGGACCGCGTCTTCGTGAAGGTCTCGAAGGGCGTCGTCACCCTGACGGGCGAGGTCGACCACCGTTTCGAGGCCGAGGTCTCCGAACGGGAAGTCCAACAGTTGTCGGGGGTCGTCGCGGTGAACAACCGCATCGCGGTCAAGCCGCAGGTCGACGTCGAGGCCGTCAGCGACAGGATCAGCGAGGCGCTGGATCGCTCGTGGCTGTTCGACCCGAAGACCGTGACCGTCACCGCCGAGGGGGGCACCGTCACCCTGGGAGGCACCGTCCTTACGATGCAGGAACGCCGCGAGGCGGTTGGCGCGGCCTGGGCCTCCCCGGGCACCACTGCGGTCGAGAACTACATCAGCGTCGTCTGAGCACAGCGACACGCCTCCGTCGGGCATCGTGCGCCCGGCAGGGATACCCGTTCCCCGAAAGGCAATCAGACCATGACCAAGCCGCATCATGACCACACCCGGTCCGACGCACACGAGGCGTCCGGTAATGACAAAGGCCGCCGCATCGAGGGCGCCGCCGACGAGATCTTCGCACGAGCCAATGATGCCATCCTCGACGTCGCCGACCGGGCCACGCACCTGGCGCAGGACACCCTGGAGCGTGGGCGCGCCGGCATCCGAGAGGCGGATAGGTCGTCCCGGGCGGGGCATCCGAACGGAAGCGGACGCCGCGGCACGTCGCCGTTGGCGACCGCGCTTGCCGTCGGCGCCATGGGCTACGCCATCGCAACCCTGATCCGTGGCGCCGTGCGTAAGCGTGACAGCGTCCCGGGGAGCGCCCTGCCGGACAAGGTTTCACCCGCGGCGCCGGCTGAGTGACCGCCGCGATCCGTCCTATCGACCCCGACATCCCTGGAAAACAGCGCATGCCCCCCGAGACGAGACCCACCGACGGCGAGATCCGCGACCGCGCCTTCCACCTCTGGGAGCGGCGCGACCGCCCGCATGGCCACGCGGACGAGTTCTGGCTCCAGGCCGAACGGGAACTCCACGGCGAGATGACCGGGCGGCCGGTCCTACCCGACGGCGACTTCGTGAAGAGCGGATCGGGGTCCGATTGCTGCCGCTGACCCCCGGCCCTTGAACTCGTGAACGAAGACGAGCGTCCCCATGAGAGACCCTGACGCCGATGCGCCCCGCCCATAAGGAAAATCACCTGATCGACCGCATCGGCTGGCTTCGTGCTGCGGTGCTTGGGGCCAACGACGGCCTCGTCTCCACGGCAAGCCTCATCGTCGGCGTGGCCGCGTCCTCCGCCGCCTCCGGGGAAATCCTGGTCGCCGGCACGGCCGGTCTGGTCGCCGGGGCGATGTCGATGGCTGCGGGCAAATACGTTTCGGTGAGCTCCCAGTCCGACACCGAGCAGGCCGACCTCGCCAGGGAGCGGCGCGAGCTTGAGGATGATCCGGCCGCCGAACGCGAGGAGCTTGCGGGGATCTATGTCGCGCGTGGACTGGACCGTGACCTCGCCCTGAGGGTCGCGGACCAACTCATGGCCAAGGATGCCCTCGGCGCCCATGCGCGGGATGAACTGGGCATCTCCGAGTTCACCACCGCGCGCCCGATCCAGGCCGCCTTGACGTCGGCGTCGACCTTCTCCGCCGGGGCAGCCTGCCCTTGCTCGTGGCCGCGGTCTCGCCGACCACCCTTGTCGTCTACTCGGTCTCTGCCGCCTCGTTGGTGTTCTTAGCAGTCCTCGGGGCGCTGGGGGCCAAGGTCGGTGGCGCCGCGATCCCGAGGGCAACCGCGCGGGTCGCCTTCTGGGGCGCGGCGGCCATGGCCGTCACCGCGGGCATCGGCCACCTCGTCGGCAGGGCCGTCTGAACGACCCGTCGCTGCCTCCGGGCGCAGGCCGGTCGATGCCAAGCAGGAAGGTCCCGGACGCGATGAACCCGATGCAGCGGAGTGTCGAGCACGAGCATCGGTCATGCACGTTGCCCGTCGCCCTTGGGGTGCGGAAATGCCTAAGTATCGTGATATGCGAGCAATCGGCGCTTTAAAAGCAAGTCCGTCGTGCGGTCGTTCGCAAAGAACTCACCAGAAGCGTGCTTGATCGACGAATTTCAAATGAGGTTACTACGCTACACGACGGGCTTTCGGTAGCCACAGCGACCTAACCAGCATCCACTTTGTAGTAGGGCAAACTGCACGTGTTTGCCCTTGCGTTTGGGGGCCGGCCAGGCGATCACGCGAACGCTTCAGGGATATCAATGATGAAACGCACGGCAACGCCCCCGACCGACTAATCCCGGAGAGCGATGCCGCGCGCACAGCCTCCGCCATTGCGAGAGGCTGTGATGCCCACTACACACGTCGTTTCCGACACGCATGTCGGACATCGAAATATCTTAAGTTCTTCGATGGAGCGGCCCAGGCCGTTCGCAACCATCGAGGCCCACGACGAGACCCTGGTCGAACGCTGGAACGCCGTCGTCCGCCCGGATGACACGGTCTGGCACCTGGGCGACTTCGCCTACCGGTGCACGGAGGCGTACGCGCTCTCGATATTTTTGCGCTTGAACGGACGCAAGCTCCTGATCCGGGGCAATCACGAGAAGATCGGGGAACGCCTCCCCTGGGCCGATCCCGTCCGGGACGTGGCAATGATCACGCTGCCGGATCCGGCGGGCGTGATGCGGTCCATCTGGCTGAGCCATTCCCCCACGTGAGCTACCCACGCTCGCATAGGGGCGGACTTCACTTGCATGGGCATTCCCATGGTTCGGTCCCGGGCACGGCAACGCGTGCCGATGTCGGCGTGGATTGCTGGGACTGGGCCCCCGTGACGCTGGACCGGATCCTGGCACGCATGGCCACGAACGGACCGGGGACATGACCGCCCTTGGCCTGCGCCTTTGGGTGTTCTCGGACCTGCATCAGGACTGGCCGGAGAATGCCTGGGACGCTGGCGCGCACGTGCCGTCGGGCGGATTTGATGTGGCCGTCGTGGCGGGTGATGTGCACATGCCTCTCGTCCGGGCTCTGGATTGGTTGGGCGAGCGCCTCCCTGGCGTGCCGGTGGTCTACGTGCCTGGCAACCACGATTTCTGGTGGGACCGGGGTGAGGAGCGCTACACGATCCACGACCAGTTGACCCGGGGGCGTGATCGGGCGGGCGCCCTTGGCATCCACCTCCTGCTCGACGACGTGGTCATCGTCGACGGCGTGCGGTTCGCCGGTGGCACCCTATGGACGGACTTTCGCCTGGGATCGTTCAATCTGAACCACGGTATCCGGACCGCCCAGGGGCGTGGCGGGATGGTCGATTACCGCCGGATCCGCACGGGTCCGAGGTCGCGTAATCGGATCGAGCCCGATGAGGTGCTCGCGATGCACCGGGTCACCCGTGCCTTCATCGAGGACACCCTGGCCTTGAGCCATCCCGGTCCCACGGTAGTGGTGACCCATCACGCCCCGCACCCGGCGAGCCTTCCCAGGGCCGACGCGAACCTACGGTGGTGCGATGCCTCGGATCTGTCCGATCTCATCCTGGACCGGGGACCGGATGTCTGGGTCCATGGTCATGTTCACCATGCCTCGGATTACCGTGAGGGCCGGACGCGGGTCGTCTGCAACGCAAGGGGGCATTCAGATGAGCGAACGGGTTTCAGACCTGGGCTCGCTGTTGATGTCGCCCACAACTGGCCTGCCTCCTGAAAAGTGGTCCTCCTTGAGGTATGGCTTTGAGCCATGTGGAGGATGTCATCATGGGACAAAAGAAGCATACGGCTGAAGAGATTGTTGCCAAGCTGCGCCAAGTCGATGTCTTGGTCTCGCAGGGTCGCAAGGTTGCCGAAGCAATACGCTCCATCGAGGTAACCGAGGTTACGTATTACCGCTGGCGGTCCGAGTACGGTGGCCTGAAGGGCGATCAGGTAAAGCGGCTGAAGTCCCTGGAGACCGAGAATCAGCGCCTTTGCCGGGCTATCTCTGACCTGACATTGGAGAAGCTCATCCTGAAGGAGGCGGCTGCGGGAAACTTCTGAGCCCGGCTCGCCGCCGGGCTTGTGTCGACTACGTCATTGCCGAGCACGGCGTGTCGGAACGCTTCGCCTGCCGTGTTCTGGGTCAGCATCGTTCTACCCAGCGCAAATCCGCCGTGGTGATCGAGGACGAGGCCGCTCTGACGTCCGCCATCGTCGCTTTGGCTCTGCAGTACGGGCGCTACGGCTATCGCCGGATCACGGCCCTGCTCCGGCGCGACGGCTGGACGGTGAACGTAAAGCGCGTTGAACGCATCTGGCGGCTCGAAGGGCTCAAGGTTCCCGCTCGCCAGCCGAAACGGGCACGCCTTTGGCTCAACGACGGCTCCT
>NZ_VRVC01000123.1:0-14890 GCF_008040005.1 Methylobacterium sp. WL19 | reverse complement strand
GAGGGCGGCGAGGCGCTCGCGCGCATCGGCCCGGTTGCGGTCCTGCGTCCGGAACTGCTGGGCCATGATGACGATGACGCCGTCCAGCGTCAGCCGCCGCCCGGCGAGGCGCATCAGGCGCACCGCCACGGCGTCGGGCAGGGATTGCGAGCGCCGCGCATCGAAGCGGAGCTGCACCGCCGTGGAGAGCTTGTTGACGTTCTGCCCCCCCGGCCCCGAGGAGCGCACGAAGGTCTCTTCGAGTTCCGCCTCGTCGATGGCGAGATGCGGGGTGCATTGCAGGGCCATCGCCACCATCTTCCTCGTATGCCGGAGCCGTTCAGGCGGCTTCGGACGGCGCCTTCGCCTTGACCGCGAGGGCGTGCAGCCCGCGCTTGAACGCCTCGTCGAGGACGCCGTTCACGATGCGGTGGCGATCGACCCGGCTCTTCCCCTCGAAGGCGGCCGAGACGATCTCCACCCGGAAATGCGTCTCCCCCTCGGGCCGCGCGCCCGAATGGCCCGCATGGAGGTGGGATTCGTCCACCACCGCCAGGGCCTGCGGCTCCAGTTGCGCGTCGAGCGCTCCGGTGATCCAATCCTTGAGCGTGCCGGCCATCGTGTCCTCGTCTTTCCGTCGCTTCGTTCCCGTCCCGTAGGCGCCTGGAGGCTTCGGGGTCGTCAACCCCCGATCTCCGCATGCGTCATCAGGCCCGCCGCCCTTGTGTCTCGGACACGCCCTCTCATAATCGCCCCACCATGGATCTCAACTCGCGCCTGTTCGACAGCATCCGCATCAAGCGAAAGCCCACCTGCGACGAGGCCAAGGCCGCGTCCCAGACGGGCTGCGAGACCCCCGGCTGCACCAATGCCGGGCTCTACCGCGCTCCCAAGGGCCGCAAGGCGGAAGGCCAGTACTGGCGTTTCTGCATCGACCACGTGCGCGCCTACAACGCCACCTACAACTACTTCGACGGCATGAACGACGCCGCCGTCCAGGCCTACCAGAAGGACGCCGTGATCGGTCACCGCCCGACCTGGGCCATGGGCGTGAACCCGGCGACGCGGGCGGCCGGCGCGAAAACGGGCGAGCCGAAGCGCGAGTGGGCCTATGTCGACCCGCTCGACATCCTGCGCAGCGAAGGCGTCGGCGAGACCTCGCGCCGGGCCAAGCCCGAGCCGAGCCGGCCGCGCCTCACGGTGGCCGCCCTGAAGGCCCTCGACGTGCTGGGTCTCGACGAGAACGCGGACACCGCCGCCATCAAGGCGCAGTACAAGGTGCTGGTGAAGCGCTTCCACCCCGACGCCAATGGTGGCGACCGCTCGTTCGAGGAGCGCCTGCGCGACATCATCCGCGCCCACGACACTCTGCGCGCCGCCGGCCTGTGCTGACCAGGTTGCCGCGAACCGGCACGAACGATGCAGCGTTTTTCGAAATCTCGTGCGGCGTGAGGCGGCAATCCGCGCGGGAGGCCCTATATCGAGTCCTCGCACCCCTTGGCGTCCGCCGACGCAGCCCCTTACAAGGTGGCATTCCACGTCCTGCCCCGCGCGGGAACCGGCAATGCCCACCGTGATAGATCCCGCGAGCCCGGTCCATGCCGGAGCCCGCCCCGACGAGGTCCCGTATGCTCTCTGACGACACCCCCGCCTCGCTGCCCGACCGGACCGTCTCCGTCCGCGAGGCCTTCGGCATCGATCTCGACCTCCAGGTGCCGGCCTTCTCGCAGAGCGAGGAGCACGTTCCCGATCTCGACCCGGATTACATCTTCGACCGCGAGACCACCCTGGCGATCCTGGCGGGCTTCGCCCGCAACCGCCGCGTCATGGTCACCGGCTATCACGGCACCGGCAAGTCGACCCATATCGAGCAGGTCGCCGCCCGCCTGAACTGGCCCTGCATCCGGATCAACCTCGACAGCCACGTCTCCCGCATCGATCTCGTCGGCAAGGACGCGATCGTGCTGAAGGACGGCAAGCAGATCACCGCCTTCCAGGACGGCATCCTGCCCTGGGCGCTGCAGAACAACGTGGCGCTGGTCTTCGACGAATACGATGCCGGCCGGCCGGACGTGATGTTCGTGATCCAGCGCGTGCTCGAAGTCTCCGGCCGCCTGACGCTCCTCGACCAGAAGCGGGTGATCCGCCCCCATCCGGCCTTCCGCCTGTTCGCCACCGCCAACACGGTGGGGCTGGGCGACACGTCCGGCCTCTATCACGGTACCCAGCAGATCAACCAGGGCCAGATGGACCGCTGGTCCATCGTGACGACGCTGAACTACCTCGCCCATGACCGCGAGGTGGACATCGTCCTGTCGAAGGCGCTGCATTACCAGCGCGACGGCGGGCGCGACATCGTCAGCCGCATGGTCCGCGTGGCCGACCTGACCCGCAACGCCTTCATGAACGGCGACCTCTCCACCGTCATGAGCCCGCGCACGGTGATCACCTGGGCCGAGAACGCCGACATCTTCCAGGATATCGGCTTCGCCTTCCGGGTGACCTTCCTCAACAAGTGCGATGAGCTGGAGCGCACCCTGGTGGCGGAGTTCTACCAGCGCGCCTTCGGCAAGGAACTGCCCGAGAGCGCGATGAACGTGGCGCTGAGCTGAGGATCGACGCGGAGGACGCGATGGCCGAACCGGCCTTGAAGGGCGAACCGACCGAAGGCGCGACCTCCCGCTCGGGCCGGACGCGCTACGAGGACGACCTCTACACCTGGGTTCAGGAGCAGGTCGCCCTGCTCCGGGCCGGACGGGTCGATGCGCTCGACGTCGAACACATCGCCGAGGAGCTGGAAGGGTTGTCGAAGAGCGAGTTCGCCAAGCTCCAGAGCGCCCTGCGCGTCCTCGTCATGCACATGCTGAAATGGGATCAGCAGCCGGAGCACCGGACCCCGAGCTGGATCTTCTCGATCCGTGAGCAGCGGCGGCGCTACGCCCGGATCTTGTCGAGCAATCCGGGGCTGAAGCCTCGCATCGACGAGGCCCTGGGCGACGCCTACCCGGACGCGCGCGACTGGGCCGCCAACGAGACCCACCTGCCGCCGGATGAGTTTCCCTCCGAATGCCCCTATTCGTGGGACGACATTCTGCAGCGTCCCTTCGATTTCGATTCTGTAAAGAAGTAGCGATCGTGGCCATCTCGAACCGCAAAGCCGGCGAACGCCGGGAGCCCATCGCCGAACCGCTGAAGCGCTCGGTGGCCGGATGCCTGCGCGCCATCGCCAAGCGCTCCGAGATCGAGGTGGTCTATGCCAGCGACCGGCCGGCGCTCACCGGCGACAAGGCGCGCCTGCCCGAGCCGCCGCGCAAGCTGACGCCGGAGGATGTGGCGATCCTGCGCGGCAACGCCGATTCGATGGCGCTGCGCCTCGGCTGCCACGATGTGGCCGTCCATCGCCGCCTCGCCCCGGAGAATGCCGGCGCCCGCGCCGTGTTCGATGCCGTGGAGCAGGCCCGCGTGGAGGCCATCGGCTCGCGCCGGATGGCCGGCGTCGCCTCGAACCTCACGGCGATGCTGGAGGACCGCTACCATCGTGGCGGCAAGTACGAGGACATCACCGACCGGGCCGACGCCCCGATGGAGGATGCCGTCGCCCTGATGGTGCGCGAACGCCTGACCGGGGAAGCCCCGCCGAAGGCCGCGCGCAAGATCGTCGAGTTGTGGCGCTCCCATATCGAGGAGAAGGCCGGTCCCAGCCTCGATGGACTGATCGGCAATCTCGAGAACCAGCGCTCCTTCGCCCGCTCCGTGCGCGAGTTGCTGTCCTCCCTCGACATGGCGGACGAGACGCCGCTGGACCCCGAGGACGACGACAACGAGGACGAGAACGAAGGGCAGGACGACGAGCAGACCCCGAGCGAGGGCGAAGCCGAGGAGCAGTCCCAGGGCGACAAGTCCGAGATGGAGACCTCCGAGGAGGCCTCGGACGAGTTGCAGGACGGCGCCACGGAAGCCGCCGACGCGCCCTCGGGCGAGTTGCCGGACGAGTCCGAGAACGCCGAATCCGAGGAGGCCTCCGAGGCCAAGCGTCCGCCCAACAACCGGCCGGTCGAACCGCGCGGCCCCGAATACAAGGTGTTCAACCCGCGCTTCGACGAAATGATCGACGCCGAGGACCTGTGCGACGCCGAAGAGCTCGCGCGCCTGCGCACTTATCTCGACAAGCAGCTGGCCCATCTCCAGGGCGTGGTCGGGCGCCTTGCCAACCGGCTGCAGCGCCGGTTGCTGGCGCAGCAGAACCGGGCCTGGGAATTCGACCTCGAAGAGGGCCAGCTCGATCCCGCCCGCCTCGTGCGGGTGATGACCGACCCGTTCCAGCCGCTCTCGTTCAAGCGCGAGAAGGACACCAACTTTCGCGATACCGTCGTCACGCTGCTGCTCGACAATTCCGGCTCCATGCGCGGCCGGCCGATCACGGTGGCGGCCACCTGCGCCGACATCCTGGCACGGACCCTGGAGCGCTGCGGCGTGAAGGTGGAGATCCTGGGCTTCACCACCCGCGCCTGGAAGGGCGGCCAGTCGCGCGAGGCGTGGCTGGCGGCGGGCAAGCCGAACGCGCCGGGCCGCCTCAACGACCTGCGCCACATCGTCTACAAAAGCGCCGACGCCCCATGGCGCCGGGCGCGAAAAAACCTCGGGCTGATGATGCGCGAGGGCCTGCTCAAGGAGAACATCGACGGCGAGGCCCTGGACTGGGCGCACAAGCGCCTGCTCGCCCGGCCCGAACAGCGCAAGATCCTGATGGTGATCTCGGACGGCGCGCCGGTCGACGATTCGACCCTCTCGGTCAATCCGGGCAATTATCTCGAACGCCACCTACGCTGGATGATCGAGGATATCGAGACCCGCTCGCCGGTGGAACTGCTGGCCATCGGCATCGGCCACGACGTGACCCGCTATTACCGCCGCGCCGTCACCATCATCGACGCCGAGGAGCTTGGCGGGGCGATGACGGAGAAGCTGGCGGAATTGTTCGAGGAGGATGCGGACGGCGGCGCCGTGCCGAGGCGCAAGGCTGTGGGCGGCCGGCGTTAGTGCTTCTCACAAAACTCCCGCTGCGCTGTCGTGCTTCGAGCGAGCGCCGACCGTGATCGGGAGTTTTGTGAGCACTCTTGGTTTCCATCATCTGGCAGTCGAAACGTGCGTGTGAAAGCGGGACGATCGGCTCGCCGTTCGGTTCTTGCCTGGAGACTGGACGGAGTGCCGGACCTGCCATCTCCGCGCGACGACCCGGGCGATCCGGTTCCGGTTCC
The DNA here is from genome assembly GCF_008040005.1 of Methylobacterium sp. WL19. NCBI lineage: Bacteria > Pseudomonadati > Pseudomonadota > Alphaproteobacteria > Hyphomicrobiales > Methylobacteriaceae > Methylobacterium > Methylobacterium sp. WL19. The sequence goes on along the minus strand of NZ_VRVC01000123.1, from coordinate 9,653 downwards.
AAATCGGGCCGGATGCGTTATCGTGCCACCCGTGCATGGGGCGGAACGGCCCGTCCTGCATCGATGGAGCTGATCGACCCATGTTGGACGAATACGGCTTTCTCCGTGGCGCTGAGTCGGACGAGGGCGCACTGCCCGCGCTTTATCACTTCGTCTATTGCAGCCGTGCCGCCGACGGCGTCGATGACGCGGAGGTCGGCCGTATCGTCGAGTCGGCCAAGCGCCACAACCTCGCGCGCGGCATCACCGGCGTATTGGTTTTCGGCAGCGGCATCTTCTTCCAGTGGATCGAGGGACCGGCCGCGCAGATGCAAAATCTCATCGCGAGCCTGCATCATGATTCACGCCATCACGACATCGTTACGCTGAGCCAGAGCGAGGAAGAGCGGGAGCGTCTCTATCCGAACTGGGACATGGAGAAGGTGGAAGCCGAAGATATCCGCCTCGTCCTACAGGACGCCCTCGAAAGCACCGACGACAAAGACAATGTCGCGGCACTGACGCGAATAATCCAGCACCTCGACTCGGGCCCCATCCGTTCGCTTGGACAAAGCTAAGTAGAAGAGTGCCCGGCAGCCTTCGGCCGATCCGACACCTGCGTCGTGTTCATGGTCATCTTGGGCACGAAACCGGCGAAACGAAGTGACGTCTTTTCCGGCTCTCCCGACGGATCGGATGGCATCCGGATTCGGAATTTTCTTGCAAGCTCCTTTACATTTTTTCGGAGCGGCGTTCTGATGTGCCCAAGAGGTGCACGGAATCGACCGGCAAGCGCCCCCTGCAGAGGAAGAGAGTTCAGGGGAGCGGACCATGTCAAACCTCGCTTCGTCCACCGCTACGTGGACCGACCCGTCGGCGCGTCAAGCCGGTTGGGTCTCGGAGGCTCGGCTTGCATATGCGCGCAAACGCACGGCCGAGGAAAGCCGCCATCGCGCCCTCGCTCTCAGCCGCATCGTCGAAACGGACATCATCCCTCGGTTGAAGCTGCTTCACCCGCAACTCGCGCCCGCGGCGAGCGCTGCGCTCGCCAAACCCACTGCGCAGCAGATCGAAGCCTTCACGCAGCTCCTCCTCGGGCCGGACCTCGCGCCGGCATCGGACGCCGTCAGAGATCATCTGGCCAAGGGCCACTCCGCCGAGAGCATGTTTTTGGAACTTCTGGCGCCTGCCGCGTCCTTGCTTGGACGCTTATGGGACGAGGATTTCTGCGACTTCATCGAGGTGACCGTGGGCGTCGCTCGCCTCCAGTTGCTCCTCTCGCAATACAGACCCGAACCGAAGGCTTCCTCCCGCGACGAGCCCCGCTCCGCACTGTTGATGGGAGCGCCAGGCGAGTTGCATACGTTCGGCGTTGCCGTCGTCGAACAGTTCCTGGAAGTCGCCGAATGGCAGGTCGTGAGTGGCCTGGCGTCCAGCCCCGATGAGATCTCGAGCCTCGTTGGTTCCACCTGGTTCGACGTCGTGGGGCTGACGTTGAGCTGCGAGACTCGCCTCGATGGGCTGACGGCCTCAATCCGGTCGATCCGCGACGTCTCACGCAATCGTCACGTGGGCATCATGGTGGGCGGCCCCGTCTTCCTCGACAAGCCCGAACTCGTCGAGCGTGTCGGAGCGGACGCATCGGCCGTCGACGCACCGACGGCTGTCCTCCTGGCTCAGAGGCTCCTCGACATCGGTCTCGAAACCAGGCGTCGCCCCGATTCGAGGGCCATGGCTTCAGCGTGATCCCAGAGTTTCAGACCTAACTCGATGTGAGGCTGATACAATGAACCTCGTGCAGCTCATCTATGCGTCCCGTCCGTTCGGGTTCGATCACTCTGCCCTGGATAGCATCCTCGCCCAATCGCGGCGCTGCAATACGCGGGACGGTCTGACGGGCGCCCTGATTTGCCGCGGAGACATCTACCTTCAGCTTCTCGAAGGCGAGGCGGACGCCATCGATGCGACGTATGCGCGGATCCTCAGAGACGATCGACATCTCGAGATCAATCGCCTGTCATACGAAGTCGCCACCAAACGTCTTTTTCCGACCTGGGCCATGCGGAGCGATCCCGCACGCTCTTGGATGTGGTCCCAGGAAGACGTGGCCAACGGGGCAGCGACTCGGGCGTCGCCGGACCACGTGCTCGGGATTTTTCGACGGCTCGCGGCCGAGCCGGCTGAACGGCCTCGATTGACCATCGTATGATGTGCGATCGAACGGCTCGCATCGATGAGATGACCGCTTCGCCTTCGAACTGACTGGGACGCCCACGCCACCAGACATCGCTCACTCCGACACCAACCGCTCCTCCAACCGCCCCAGCATCCGGCCGAACACGGCCGGATCGTCGAGGGCGCGGGCGAGGACGAGGCCGCCCTGGATCGTCAGGACGGCGTCCTCGGCGAGGGAGTCCGCCTCGGCGGCCGGGCGCCCGGCGCGGATCAGCGCCTGCGCCAAGGCCTCGCGCCAGGCTCGAAAGTAGCCGGCGATCCGGTCCGCGAACCCGTCGCGTCCCTCGGTGAGGGCGAAGGCGCCGACAAGGCAGACCCTCCGGCCCGAGCGGAAATAGGCATCCGTCTCCGACAGCATGAGCCGGATCGCCGCCCTTGGATCGGGATCGTCACGCAGCGGCGCGTAGACCTTCTCCTCGAACCACGTGCCGATGGCGTCGAGGACGGCCTCAGCCATCTCGGCCTTGCCGCCGGGAAAGGCGTGATAGAGGCTGCCCTTGCCCAGCCCTGTGCGGGCACCGATGAGGGCGAGGCTCGCGCCCTCGTAGCCGTACTCGCGAAAGACCTCGGCGATGGCGGGCAGCGCGTCCTCCCGCGCCCCCGGCTTCTTTGGCATGGTCCGGTCAGAGCCCGAGATCGGTGAGGCCGGGATGATCCTCCGGGCGCGGCGCGTTCCGGTCCCAGTGGAACGTGCGCTCCGATTCGGAGATCGCGAGGTCGTTGATGCTGGCATGCCGCAGCCGCATCAGGCCATGGGCGTCGAACTCCCAGTTCTCGTTGCCGTAGGCCCGGAACCAGTCGCCGGCCGCGTCGTGGAATTCGTAGGCGAAGCGCACGGCGATGCGGTCGTCGGTGAAGGCCCAGATCTCCTTGATGAGCCGGTATTCGTGCTCCTTCGCCCATTTGCGGGTGAGGAACGCGACGATGGCCGGACGGCCCGAGAAGAATTCCGACCGGTTCCGCCAGCGGCTGTCCGCCGTGTAGGCCAGCGAGACTTTTTCGGGGTTGCAGCCGTTCCAGCCGTTCTCGGCGGCGCGGACCTTCTGGATCGCGGTGTCACGGGTGAAGGGGGGCAGTGGCGGGCGGGATTCGGACATGGGCTCGGGCTCCTGCGCTTGTCTGTACCGATCGGTACAAACACTGCCCGCGCCGGTCAAGGCGTCGAATGTCTCAGCGGTGTCCGAGGATCGCCAGCCAGGCCACGGTGGTGGCCACAGCGAGCAGGGTCGAGAGCATGACGGCGGCGGCGATCAACCCCGTCTCGGCCTTGTAGCGGACGGCCAGCAGGTAGGAGTTGATGCCCACCGGCATCGCCGCGAACAGGGTGGCGACCCCGGCATAGGCCGGCGGCATGGTGAAGACGTGGAAGGCCAGCACCCAAACTGCCAGGGGATGCAGGACGAGTTTCAGGGTCGTCACCACCATGGCGCCGGGCAGGTCGTGCAGCACCCGGTAGCGCACGAGGCCGGCGCCGAGCGCGATCAGCGCGCAGGTGGAGGCGGTGCCGGCCAGCGCATCCACCAGCGACTTGACCATGCCGCCGGGCGCGAGCCCGAAGCTTCTCAGGACGAGACCGAGCATCAGCGACAGGAAGATCGGGTTGCGGAAGAGGACGAGGCCGAGCCCCCTCACCCGCTGGAGGACCGATCGCTGCCCATCCGATTCGATGAGGAAGGTGGCGCAGCCCATCATCAGCGGCAGGTGGACCGCGAGCAGCATGAAGAGCGGGAAGGCGCCCGCGTCGCCATAGGCCTGCAGGATCATCGGAACGCCGATGAAGATGGTGTTCGACTGGCTGGCCGCGAATCCGTGCAGGATCGCGCCCGTCCGGCCGACGCCCTCGCGGCGCAGGCCGATCAGCGACCCGACGAGCCAGGACAGGCCGGCGCCGCCGAAATAGCTGAACCAGTACGACCAGGTGACCTCGCCGGTGAGACCCGGCCGCGTCAGCGTCGCGATGATCAGCGCCGGCACCGCGATGGCGAAGACGTATTCGGAGAGACCGTCGCTGACCTTCTCCGACAGGAACCCGGCGAGCGCCGCGACCCAGCCGATGAGGATCAGCCCGAAGATCGGGGCGATGAGCGAGAGCACGGTCATCGGAGAGAGCCGGAGAGCAGGGACGGTGGAATCAACGCGAACGGCCGCCGCATGCACGAAGCATGCGGCGGCCGTTCGAAATCAGAATGAGACGTCGAGCGTGATCGAAGCGGGCTCTCGCCGGCGCTTCGATATCGCAGCCTCAGGCGGCGGCCGGGGTCTCGACTTCGGCGAGCTTCTTGTGCAGCTCGCGCTTGATCAGACGGGCCGTCTGCGACAGCTCGATCTCGCGCGCCTTGATGAGGAAGGCATCGAGGCCGCCGCGGTGCTCCACCGAGCGCAGGGCGTGGGCCGTGACGCGCAGGCGCACCCGACGCTTGAGGGCGTCCGACTGCAGCGTGACTTGGCACAGGTTCGGCAGGAACCGGCACTTGGTCTTACGGTTCGAGTGGCTCACGAGGTGGCCGGTCTGCACGGCTTTGCCCGTGAGTTCGCAACGGCGCGACATTGTTCTAATTCCCGTCTCGTTCCGCGTCAGACCAGGCGATGGCGGAAGGCCGGTCGCAATGCGCCACGGGCCTCACGCACGCCAGAACCGATCGAGCGGCGTCTCATTGAAGGCGCGAGCCTATAGGGGAGCGGCAGGGCATCCGTCAAGGGCGGAGCCGAGTTTTGCCCATGAGAAAGGCCGTACTCCGAGGCCGACGCCGTGGCATTCACGAGGCTCGCGCCGCGCCGTCCATACGATGTGTTAACCACGAGCGGAGACGATGGCGGAACAATGCCGCCCGGTCTCTTCCGCCGCACGGCGCCACGCCCTGGAACCTCAGAGCCTCAAGCCATGCGTGCCACGCGCCTCCTTCGCGCCAGCCTCCTCGCCACCCTCGGGGCGATTCCCGCCTCCGAGGGATTCGCGCGGCCGAAAGCCACCGCCGCCGCCCCGGCGACGGTCACCGTCGATTACGGCATCGCTCTGGCCGGCATTCCCATCGGCACCGCCCAGGTGTCGGGACAGTTCGAGAGCGCGCGCTACCGCATGGACGTCTCGGCAAGGCTCACCGGCCTCGTCGGCGCCGTGACCGGGGGCATGGGCTCGGCCCGCGCCAGCGGCCTCATCGCGGAGGGGCCGCAGCCGAGCGCCTTTGCCATCTCCACCAAGACCTCGAATTCCGGCATCGCCGTGCGGATGGCGCTGGCGCGCGGCAACGTCACCCAATCGGAGGTGACGCCGCCGCTGATCGACATGGGCGACCGGGTGCCGGTGACCCCGGCCAACAAGCGCGGCATCGTCGATCCGGCCAGCGCCCTGATGATGCCGGCGGTGAGCCGCGGCGAGCTCACCGACCAGGCCAATTGCAACCGCACCATCCCGGTCTTCGACGGCGCGACGCGCTTCAACGTGGTGCTCAGCTACGGCGAGACGCGCACCGTCGAGAAGCCCGGCTATTCCGGCCCCGTCCTCGTCTGCAACGCCCGCTATCAGGCCATCGCCGGGCACCGCCCCGACCGGCCGGGGGTGAAGTTCATGGAGGACAACCGCGACATGTCGGTGTGGCTCGCCCCCGTGGAGGGCACCCGCGTGCTGCTGCCGGTGCGCATCGCCGTGCGCACGACGCTGGGCACCAACATCATCGAGGCGACCCGGTGGAACCGGGGCGGAGCCCAGACCGTGACCGCCCAAGCCGCAGGGCAGGCGTCGGGCCAGGTGGCGCAGGCGACCCTGGTCGATCAATAGACGCGGCTCCGGCCGGGCGGGCGGGAATCGTCCGAATCATGGACGGGCAGGTCGTGGACGGGCAGGTCGTGGACGGGCAGGTCGACATCGCGGTCTCGCGCCTTCGCTCGGCGGGGCTGTTCCTCATCGCCGTCGGGCTCACCGCCACCGCCGCATGGATGCTCCATGTGCGTCCCGAGACGCGAGGGCATGCAATGGCGCCCGGCGGGTACACCGAATTCATGCTGTGGCTCGGGCTGATCTTCTTCGGCGCGGCCAGCCTCGTCGGCGCGCCCCGGATGTTCCGCTCGGGCACGCTGGTCTCCGTCGGGCGCCGGGGCATCTTCGACCGGCGCCTGTCGACGGACTGGATCCCCTGGGACGCGATCGAGGACCTGCGGCCGGTCATGCTCAGCCGCCAGCGCTTCTTCGTGCTGCGCGTCGATCCGGCGCTATCGGCCGCGTTGCCGATCCTCCCCCGGCGCAGGGCGGGCGCGCGCTTCACCGGCCTCGGGGCGCATGGCTATGCCCTGTCCGGCAACGACCTGGAGGGCGGGTTCGCGGCCCTCGGCGAGGCCCTGTCCGCTGCGGCCGCCTGGCGCATCCCTCCCGGAACCGGAACCACCCGATGACGCGCCGCCCCTTCCCTCTGCGTGGCGTCGTCGCGCTCGCCGCGATCCTGATCGGCGTGCCGGCATGGTCCGGCCCCGCCCGTGCCGGCGGGCTGAGCACGGACGTCTCGCCCTGCGGGGGCGACGCCTATTCCTCGGCCGAGGTGATCGAGGGACAGCGTTCCCGACGCGGCCCCCTCGTCGCCATGCCCGACACGCTCTGCGCCGATCTGGCGCCGCAGCGGCCGGCGGACCCGGTGGAGATCTACGTCGATCCTTATGGGCAGAGGGGCGGTGGCTATCGGGGCGGTGGCGCCCCATATGGCGGTGGGACGCAGCGTGGGGTCCGGCCGCCCGGGCGGCCCCTGCGCAGCGACGACTGACCCAAGCGGCACTGATCCCGACCGATGGCCGGGATCGGCGCGTTCGGCGGACGCCCGCCGCCGCGCGGCCGCGCGGGCAGACGACGATGAGGTCTCCTCATCATCGTCTGGTATGACACCTAGGCGGCCTCATCCACGGGCCGCCGCAAGAACCTGCCGCCGGCTTCTCGGCCGAAGGGACCAGCCCCTCGCACATGACGCGCCGCTCCCTCCCCCCGCAGGCCCGCTCGCGCGGCGTCACGGCGGTGCTCGGGCCGACCAATACCGGCAAGACCCATCTCGCCATCGAGCGGATGCTCGCGCATCCCACGGGGATGATCGGGCTGCCCCTGCGCCTGCTGGCGCGGGAGGTCTACCTGCGCGTGGTGGCGCGGGTGGGGGTGGAGCACGTGGCCCTCGTCACCGGCGAGGAGAAGATCAAGCCGGACCGGCCGCGCTACTGGATCTCCACCATCGAGGCGATGCCGCGCGACCTCGACGTGGCGTATGTGGCCATCGACGAGATCCAGCTCGCCGCCGACATGGACCGCGGCTACGTCTTCACCGACCGCCTGCTGCACCAGCGCGGGCGCGAGGAGACGCTGCTCATCGGCTCCTCCACCATGCTGCCCCTGGTGCAGTCGCTGATTCCCGGCGTGCACACCACCACCCGCCCCCGCCTGTCGAAACTGACGTATGCGGGCGAGAAGAAGCTCGGGCGCCTGCCCCGGCGCACGGCCATCGTCGCCTTCTCGGCCGAGGAGGTCTACGCCATCGCCGAGCTGATCCGGCGCCAGCGCGGCGGGGCCGCCGTGGTGCTCGGTGCGCTGTCTCCGCGCACCCGCAACGCCCAGGTGGAGCTCTACCAGTCCGGCGACGTCGATTATCTCATCGCCACCGACGCGGTGGGGATGGGCCTCAACCTCGACGTCGATCACGTCGCCTTCGCGGCCAACTGGAAATACGACGGCACGCGCTTCCGCAGGCTGACGCCCCCGGAGATGGGGCAGATCGCGGGACGGGCCGGACGCCACCTCTCGGACGGCACCTTCGGCTCCACCGGGCGCTGCGCCCCGTTCGAGCCCGAGATGATCGAGGCCCTGGAGAACCACGATTTCGAGCCCCTCCGGGTGCTGCAATGGCGCAACCCCGATCTCGACTTCTCCTCGCTGAAGGCCCTTCAGGAGAGCCTGGACGCGCATCCCAACGAGAAGGGGCTCACCCGCGCGCCCATGGGCGAGGACCAATCCGCCCTCGAAATCCTGATGCGCGAGGACGACATCCGCGACATCGCCACCAATCCGACGGTGGTGCGACGCCTCTGGGACACCTGCGGCGTGCCCGATTACCGCAAGGTCCATCCCCAGACCCATGCGGATCTCGTCGCCCAGCTGTTCCGCTTCCTCATGCGGGGCATGGCCGGGCGCATCCCCAACGACTGGTTCGCCAAGCACGTGGCGATGATCGACCGCACCGACGGCGACATCGACGCCCTGTCCCAGCGCATCGCCCAGGGGCGAACCTGGACCTTCGTCGCGAACCGTCCGGACTGGCTGATTGATCCGGTGCATTGGCAGGGCGAGACGCGTCGGGTAGAGGACAGGCTGTCTGACGCCCTGCACGAGCGCCTTGCGAGCCGTTTCGTCGATCGGCGCACTAGCGTCCTGATGCGGCGCCTGAGAGAGAATACGATGTTGGAAGCTGAGATCACCGCCGGCGGGGACGTTACCGTCGAGGGCCAGCATGTCGGCCATCTGCACGGGTTTCAGTTCGTCGCCGACCCGGGCGCGGAAGGCCACGAGGCCAAGACCCTGCGCAGCGCCGCCGAAAAGGCGCTGGGCGGCGAGATCGAGGCGCGCGCCGAGCGCTTCTCGGCCGCGGCGGATTCGTCCCTGGTCCTGTCCCATGACGGCATCATCCGCTGGACCGGAGACCCGGTCGCCAAGCTGATGCCGGGCGACAAGCTGTTCGAGCCGCATGTGCGGCTGCTCGCCGACGAGCAGCTCACGGGCCCGGCCCGCGACAAGGTCGAGACCCGGCTGGTGGCCTGGCTCAAGGCCTATGTGGTCCGCCTCCTCGGCCCGCTGATCGAGATCGAGACAGCGGCCGACCTCGTCGGCCTCTCGAAGGGCATCGGCTACCAGGTGGTCGAATCGCTCGGCGTCCTGGAGCGCTCGAAGGTGATGCACGAGATGCGCACCCTCGATCAGGAAGGGCGCGGGGCGCTGCGCCGCCACGGTGTCCGCTTCGGCGCCTATCACATCTTCCTGCCGGCCCTGCTCAAGCCGGCGCCGCGCACCCTGGCCGCCCAGCTCTGGGCGCTGAAGAACGGCGGCCTCGACCAGCGCGGCCTCGACGAGATCGCGCATCTGGCCGGTTCGGGCCGCACCTCGATCAAGGTCGATCCCGAAATCGCCAAGGGCCTCTACCGCGCCGCCGGCTTCCGCGTCTGCGGCGAGCGCGCCGTGCGCGTCGACATCCTGGAGCGTCTCGCCGACCTGATCCGCCCGGCGGTGACCTATGTGCCCGGCACCACCCCCGGCGAGGCCCCGGCCGGCACCGCCGACGGCGACGCCTTCGTCGCCACCGTGGGCATGACCTCCCTGGTCGGCTGTTCGGGCGAGGATTTCGGATCGATCCTTAAATCCCTCGGCTACGTCGCCGAGAGCCGCCCCGGCCCGGCCATCACCGTGCCGCTGCGCCCCGCCGCAG
>NZ_VRVC01000122.1:0-15009 GCF_008040005.1 Methylobacterium sp. WL19 | reverse complement strand
GCGCAGGCCTGCGCCGGTTGCGCCACCGCGCCTCGGCCGCTGGTCGTGGCCCTGGCCGGCGACCAGCCCGACATCGCCGCCCTGGTCCTGCGGCGCTCGTCCGTCCTCACCGATGCGGATCTCGTCGACGGCATCGCCGTCGGCTGCGAGACCACCCGCACCGCTATCGCCGGCCGGCTCGGCCTCTCCCACGCGGTGTCCGGGGCCATGGCCGAGATCGGCGGCGTCCCCTCCCTCACCGCCCTGGTGCGCAACCGGAGCGCCGGCATCACCACCGGCAGCCTGCTGCGCATGGTGGAGCGGCACGGCGACGATGCCGGCCTCAGGAACGCCCTGACGATACGGGCCGACCTACCCCTCGAAGTCCGGCAAGCCGTCACCGCCCGCGTGGCGGCATCCCTCTCGGCCTTCGCCGTCGCCTCGGGCTGGCTCACCCCGGCGCGCGGGGAGCGGGCGAGCCGCGAAGCCCTGGAGCGCAGCACCCTGGAGGTGAGCGCCGGGGCCGACGGGGCGGACCTCGCCCGCCTCGTGAGCCATCTGCGCATCCGGGGCCAGCTCAATGCCGGCCTGATCCTGCGGGCGATCCTGTCGGGCCGCATGGCCTTCGCGGAGGCGGCCTTGTCCGATCTCACCGGCCTGAAGGCCGACCGCGTGGCCGGGCTGATGCACGACCCCTCCGCCTCGGGCTTCGCCGCCCTCCACCGCCGCGCCGGATTGCCGGCCGTTCTGCTGCCCGCCTTCGTGGCCGCACTCTCGGCCTGGCGCGAGGCCGATCTCCAGGCCGAGCCCGGCCAAGCCAAGCCCGGGAGTGCCACCCTGTCGCGCCGGATGATCGAGCGCGCGCTCACCGCCTGCGAGACCATGCCGCTCGCCGAGGCGCAGAGCGTCATGGCGCTTCTGGCCCGCTACGAGGCCGAGGCCGCCCGCGAGGAGTCCCGCGTCGCCGCCAAGGCCATGGAGGCGAAGGTGAGCCAGGAGACCCGGACGCGGATGCAGATCCTCGACGTGGAATGGCGCCTGGCGCAGCAGCTCGTCTCCCAGCGGCCGGCCCAACCCACGCCGCTGGCGCTTCAGCCCATCCGCATCGACACCGTCGTCGAGCGGGGGAGGACGGTGGAAGCCGTGCTCGATTCTTTGTCCGACGGTCTGATGGCGAGTGTTCGCGAGGCGAGGGCACAGGTCCGCCCGCTCGCCGCCGCGCCCATCGACCTGACCGGCCACGACCTCGTGACGATCAACGTGCCATCCATCGTCGTGTCCCAGCCGGAATTCGATGTCGTACCCGACCCCGTTCGGATCGATGTCGGCATGTCGTCGACCCGCGAGGTCGATGCGGTCCTGGACGCGATTCCCGACGCCCTCATCGCCAGCTACCGCGCCGACCGCGACAGGATGCGCCTCGCCGCCTGACCCGGAGCGGCCATCCGGCGCCATGATCGTCGCCCCTTCGCCCTCATCCGGCTATGAGGGCGGCATGACAGGCACCGACACCCGAGCCGTTCTCGCCGGCCTCGCCCCCGTGGCCGCCCTGGTGGGCTCGATCGTCTCCCTCGTGATCGGCACCTCCTTCGCCAAACAGCTGTTCCCGGTCATCGGCGCGGAGGGCACCTCCGCCTACCGCGTCACCCTGGCGGCGGTGCTTCTGCTGGCCGTGTGGCGACCCTGGCGCCGGACCCTCGGCCGGCGGGATGCCGGTGTGGTGGTGCTCTACGGGCTCGTGCTCGGCGGCATGAACCTGCTGTTCTACCTCTCCCTGCGGACGATCCCCCTGGGGCTCGCCATCGCCATCGAGTTCGTCGGGCCGCTCCTCGTGGCGGTGGCCTCGTCGCGGCGCGCCGTCGATCTCGTCTGGGTGGCGCTCGCCATGCTGGGGCTGTGCCTGCTGCTGCCCCTGGATCGGGCGAGCTCCGGCCTCGATCCCGTCGGCGTCGCCTGCGCGCTGGGCGCGGCCCTGTGCTGGGCGCTCTACATTCTCGTCGGCCAGAGGGCGGGGCACCTGCCCGGCGGGCAGGCGGTGGCCCTCGGCATGAGTGTCGCGGCCCTGGTGATCCTGCCCTTCGGGATCGCTCAGGCGGGCATGGCGCTGCTCTCGCCCTCCCTCGTCGTGGCCGGCCTCGCCGTGGCGATCCTGTCGAGCGCGATCCCGTATTCCCTGGAGATGGTGGCGCTACGGGGCCTGCCGCGCCAGACCTTCGGCATCCTGCTCAGTCTCGAGCCGGTCTGCGGCGCGCTCGCCGGCTTCCTCATCCTCGGGGAGCGCCTCACGCCCCTGCAGGGTGCCGCCATCGCCTGCATCATGGCGGCCTCGGTGGGTAGTACGGTCGGTGCGTATCGGGCGAAACGAGAGAATCTGCGTCAAGCTGGGTGAGCGAGGAAAATATAGTCCCTACAGTCTATTGCAGGCGTCCGTTCTTGCAATCGATGAGGATCTGCGTCGCTGACGCGGCACGTCTTGCCCCGGCGCTCCGGGCGCCCGCAAAACGTGCCGGCACTGACGGGGTCGGGAAAAGCCGCGCCCCTTCCCCGGACGGCTGGAGCGCCGGCGGGACCCGATCCGGCGGCCGGCGCGAGACGCCGCGCAGCGTCACGTCAGCCGAACTGTTCGCGAAGAATCCGCTCGTCGAGGCTGTGGCCGGGATCGTGGAGGAGGGTGAGGTCGGTCTTGAGGTCGAGCCAGGTCTCCACGGTGCAGACCCGGCGGAACTCGGTGTGGTCGGCCACCGCGGCCACCGGGCGATGCGCCGCGTCGAGCACCTCCACCTGGATGCGGGCGTGATCCGGCAGCAGGGCGCCGTGCCAGCGCCGGGGGCGGAAGGCCGAGATCGGGGTCAGCGCCAGGAGCCGCGAATTCAGGGGCAGGATCGGGCCGCCCACCGAGAGGTTGTAGGCGGTGGAGCCGGCGGGCGTCGCGCAGAGCACGCCGTCGGCGATGAGCTCGGGCAGGCGCACATGTCCGTCCACCGAGATCTTCAGCTTGGCGGTCTGGTGCGTCTGGCGCAGCATGTAGACTTCGTTGATGGCACGCGCCGTGTGCCGGCGCCCCTCCACGTCCACCGCCTCCATCATGAGCGGGTGGATGGTGCTGCGCTTGGTGCTCTCCAGCCGTTCGAGGAGGTTGTCCTCGCGCCACTCGTTCATCAGGAAGCCGACGGTGCCGCGATTCATGCCGTAGATTGGCGTGCCGGCCAGCATGAAGCGGTGGAGCGCCTGCAGCATCAGCCCGTCACCGCCCAAAGCCACGATCACGTCGGCCTCCTCGGGGGCGACGCTGTCGTAGCGCCGCATCAGCGTGTCCGCTGCGCTCCTCGCATCGGCGGTGGGGCTCGCGATGAAGGCGATCCTCTGGAAGCGCCGCGCCATGGATGATCGTCCGCTCGTGTTGACGCCGGGCTTCGCCGCGCGCCTCATTCCCCTCGGAACAGGCCGCTGACCCGGAGACCCATAGCATGGAGCGTCCGCTTCTCGTCTACACCACCTTTCCCGATGCCGAGACGGCGCTGGCCATCGGCGAGGAACTGGTGCGCGGGCGGCTCGCCGCCTGCGTCAACGTCCTGCCGGGAATGCGGTCGGTCTATGCCTGGAAGGGGGCGGTGGAGCGGGGTGAGGAGGTCGTCGCCATCCTCAAGACCCGGGAGGGGCTCGCCGATTCCCTCGCCGCCGCGCTGAGGCAGCGCCATCCCTACGAGACGCCGATCATCCTGCATCTCGCCACGAGCGGGGCCGATCCCGACACCGCCTCGTGGATTCTCGCTGAGACCGGCGGTTGAGGCGCGTCCGATCGCCATCCCGCCGGGCCATGAAAAACCCCGCCGCGGCGGGGCCTGGCGGGGAGAATCTGTGGGGGAGGGGCCCGATCAACCGGTCTCGGCTCAGGCAGCCAGACGGTAGGACGCCCGGGCGTTGTCGTTGATGGCGACGAACATGCCGGCGGAGGTGGTGCCGGCGACCGGCGGGGCCGATTCGGGACGATCCGTGAGCAGGGCCAGGGCGGGGCCGACGGCGACGGCGGCGAGACCGAGGATGAACAGAGCGATCATGAAAGGAGCCTCTCTTGCAACTGCAATGAAGCTTATATCGCACCGCACCATGATCCTTGGTATATCACATTCCGTATGACGCCCATGTTTCCGGCGCTGAGCTGCGCCGTCGTCTCGGCGGAGGCGATGCCGCGCGAGGGGAGCGTGTCGCTGTTCCGCGCCGCCTTTTCCTCCTCGGTCGAGGGCGTCTCAACGATGGTTGCCGCCGGACATGCCGGGCATCAGCGGCAGCGTGTGATGCCCGTCGCCGAAGATGATGATGGATAGGGTCAGGCCCAGGGCCGCGACATACAGAACCGCGAAGAGATCGCGGTTGGCACCGGCCGTGGCGAGCACCAGGGCGGCGAACGGAATACTTTGGAGGGCGAGGATGGCGGCGATGTTCATCTCGGGCACTCCGGCGATGGCCGAGCAGAGTTGGACATGACGGCGCATGGGGCGACACGGGAGGGCGGACAGGAGGCGCCCCTCGGACGGGACGCCATCGGCTCCTTCGGTCGTGCCGGGCTCGCCCCGCCGGTCGGGCGGGGCGAGGGGTCGGTCAGGCGTGGGCCAGGGCGCCGGCCGGAGTGACCGAGCCGTTGGCGACGTGGTGGCGCTTGAGCATCGGCCGGAGGACGGCCACGGCCAGGAACGCGGCGAAGAGATCCATGATCGCCACCGTATACAGCACCGTCGCCCAGGTGCCCGTGGCCTGCATCAGGATGTTGCCGAGCGGGACGAACAGGGCGGCGAAACCCTTGGCGCAGTAGAGCACGCCGTAGATCTTGCCGATGTGCTTGGAGCCGAACGTATCGGCGGCCGTGGCGCTGAACAGCGAGTAGACCTCGCCCCAGGCCAGGAACACGATGCCGGACAGGATCACGAAGGCCCAGGGGTTCGAGCCGAAGTAACCGAGAGCGACGATGCCGATGCCCTCCATGGTGAAGGCGATGAACATCGTCTTCTCACGGCCGATCCGGTCCGAGATGTAGCCGAAGAGCGGCCGCGAGATGCCGTTCATGATCCGGTCGAGCATCAGCGCGAAGGGCAGGGCCGCCATGGCGAAGAAGTACAGGTTGACCTGGAACTCCTTCACGCCGAGATCCTGCGCGATGACGCCGAGCTGGGCCACGGCCATCAGGCCGCCGGTGACCGTGCAGGTGAACATGAGCAGCATGACGTAGAAGACCGGCGTGCGCAGGGCTTCCCCGAGGGTGTAGTCGCGCCGGCTCTGCAGGACCTTGGTCGAGAAGATGACCTGGTCCTTGGCCGGGGAGCGCAGGCCGATGGCGGCCAGCATGATGACCGCGCCCTGGATCAGGCCGAAGATGAAGAAGGCCTGGGCGTAGCTGCCGTGCGAGATCATGCTGGCGATCGGCAGGATCGTGAGGGCCGATCCGGCGCCATAGCCGCCCGCCGTCAGGCCGACCGCGAGGCCGCGCTTGTCCGGGAACCATTTCAGGGCGTTGTTGATGCAGGTGGCGTAGACGCAACCGACGCCGATGCCGCCGGCCACGGAGCCGAGATAGAAGCCCGTGAGCGAGGTGGCGTAGGAGTTGATGACCCAGGCGAGGCCGGTCATCAGACCGCCGAACATCACGACCCGGCTCGGGCCGTACTTGTCGATGAAGTAGCCTTCAATCGGGGTCAGCCATGTCTGCACCACGACGAAGATCGTGAAGGCGACCTGGATCGCGGCGCGGTCCCAGCCGAAGGTCTTCTGAATTTCCGGGACGAACAGCGTCCAGGCGTACTGAATGTTCGCCGCCGCGACCATACAGGCCACGCCGAGGACGAGTTGGAGCCATCGCTTTGAAGGTTGCGCCGTTATGGGCGCGGTCACGGACGTCGCCATGAGCTTTCTCCCTGATCATGGACATGGATACTTGAGGGCTTGGAGATCGAGGCACCCCAGCGGATCGGCTCCCTCGGCCGCGGCAAGTGATCGTCGGGATCAGAAGTCGTCGGCTGGTATTCAGTATTTGGCATATCAGATGTGCTGGCAAGCACCATAATGCATGTAAGGGCGGAGATTTGGTGGGATTTCGCGAAATCTTGCCCTATAGCGCCCCACGAATGAGCAGGATGTTTCATCCACCACAGCCGGGAAAATTAATCGGGACGGGGCGGTCCCGGGGGTGACGAGAAGCGGGACCATCGAAGCCATCGCATTCCGAGCTGTTTGACTGGCACGGGCAGGCTATGATCGGATCCCTATCGGGGTAGACAATGTCGCGCCGCGTAGACCCGAGTATTCGATCTGCATAAATTATAAAACTAAGAGTTTTTGACATTTACGTCAAAAAAAACAAACACTTGGTATACTTCGTTCCACGGTCCGACGGACCTCGGTTCGGTCGACGCTTCATCGTCGTGACGCCGGGACTGTCCTTGCGTCGCGGGCAGGGGAACCGTGCGCGCGGCCGTCACCCGGGGAGGCGGACGGGAGACGCCGCCGCTCGGAAACCCGGCCTCGCCTACGGCCGGGAAGAGGGCGAGTTACGCCCGCCCCACCGGATAGCTCCGCCCCTTCCACACCGCCGCTCCGGCGCGCTTAGGGTCCAGCAGGACGTTCCACTGGATCGCCAGGGCCACCACTACCCCGAACGGGTGGAGGAGGATGGTCGCAGCCGGCTCGTGGGTGATGAGGGTGATCGCCGCGCGGGTGGCGAGCGAGACGACGAGGGCGGCGAGCGCCACCAGACCGGCCGTGGGTGTCGCGAGGCCGAAGGCGGCGGCGAGGACGAGGACGAGCGGCAGGACATGGCCCGCGAGCAGGAGCAGCGTCCAGACCGGGAGGGCGCGGGGCGTGGCCATGCCCTCATGGGCGTTCTTCGAGAACCCGGCCCAGGATTCGGCGAAGCTGCGGTACATCCGGCAGTTGGCGAGCGCGTGACCCGCCACGAGGTCGGTGCGATGCCCGGCATGGCGCAGGATCCGGGGCAGGAACACGCCGTCATGCAGGCGTCCGCGGATGGCGCCGTGGCCGCCGGTCTCACCGTAGACGGAGCGGTCGATGAGGACGAGCTGGCCGCAGGCGGCGCCGAGAGCCGGACGGAGCGAGGCGCGCATCATCGGCACGGGGAGGTAGCCGACGAGGAGGAAGTTGATCATCGGCACGGTGAGCCGCTCGCCGAGGCTGCGCATGATCTGGCGCGGCACGGCGCTCACCAGGGCGGCCCCCGTGGCGCGGGCATGGGCGACGAGCACCGCCGCGGCGCCGGGCGTCAGGGTGACGTCGGCGTCGATGAAGAGGAGGTGCCCGCCCCTCGCCTCGGCCGCGAGGGCGGCGCAGGCGTGGTTCTTCCCCGTCCAGCCCTCGGGCAGGGCGGGAACCGGGACGAGCCGGAGCCGGGGATCGGTCTCCGCCAGGGCGCGGACGAGGCCGGCCGTGGCATCGGTGGAATGGTCGTCCCCGACCAGCACCTCCACGGCGATGCCGGTGCTCGCCAGGGCGGCCCGCACCGTGCCGACGATAGTGCCCTCCTCGTCGCGGGCGGGGATCAGGATCGAGACCAGCCCGTCCTGCGCCGATTCCGGCTCCGGCGTGCGCAGGGCGATGAGGTTCGCGCAGGCCAGGATGGCGGGGAGGAGGGCGAAGGCGAGGGCGACGAGCGCCAGGACGAAGGTCACGGGGCTCTGTCTTTCTCGGAGCTGTGGGCCGGGTCGAAGCGGCGGCCGGTGAGGACGGCCCGCATCCGGCGCCAGCCGTCATAAATTCCGCCGATACCCTTGCCGCCGGAGGTCAGGGTCGTGAAGCGCTCGGGCTCGTGGGCGACGACGTCCGCGGAGAGCCGGTCGAGGGTGGCGGTCAGGTCGGCCTCCATCCGGGCCAGCCGCTCCGGGCGGGACAGCGCGAGGAGATCGGCACCCCGCACCGGCGTGCCGAAGGCCGCGAAGGCTTCGGCGCCTCGTTCTTCCCAGAAGGCGTAGTCCAGGGCGAGGGGCACGAACAGCGCGTCCGGGGCGATCTCGGGGAGTCTCGCCACTCCCGCGCGCAGGTCGAGCGGGCGGGCGCGGACATCGACGAAGCGTCCCTGCGCCGTGATCCAGAGCATCTGTCCGGGCGCGCCGAGGATCGCGCGGGAATGGGCAAGGAACTGCGCCGCCCCGCGCAGCGACTCGAGATCCACCGGAAACGCGCCGATTCGCCCGAAGACCGCGTATTTCTCCAGCGCCGCCGCATCGAACGGGGCGTGGCTCGTCCGCTCGGGAAACAGGCGGCCGGCCAGGAGGATCACCACGGCCGCGTCCCACCACGACGGGTGATTGAGGACGACGACGACGGGGCCGGGATGGCCGGTACAATCCGGCGCGCCCCAGCGGGCGAGCCGGAGCGCGTTCATGTGGCGGCGCAGGAACCGGTCGAAGTACCAGACCATGAACCGCCAGATCGGTGGCGAATGGCGCGGCGTGGGGGGAGCCGGCGGGCTCACGCGCTCTGCCGCACCTCGCCGCGGGTGTCTCCGCCCTGCGCGTCGGAATCGAGCGCGTCGGCGGCGATCCAACCCGACATCATCACCATGGGCATGCCGGGGCCGGGATGGGCCGCGCCGCCGGCGAGATACAGGCCGCGCACCTGCCGCGAGCGGTTGCCTGGCTTGAACGCGCCCATGAACTTGCCGTGCGAGGCGAGGCCGTAGATCGCCCCGTTGAGCACCTTGTAGCGCTCGTGGATGTCCTGCGGCGTCAGATGGCGCTCGACGACGATGCGCTCTTCGAGATCCGGCATGTGGCCGGTGCGCTTGAGCTTGTCGAGGATCACCCGCCGGTAGGCCGGGAACATTGTCTTCCAGTCGTGATGTGGCCGAAGATAGGGCGTGTGGACGAGGACGTAGAGGGCCTCGCCGCCCTCCGGTGCCACGCTCGGATCGGTGGAGGAGGGGGCGGCGAGATAGGCGGTCGGGTCCGGAGCCGGCTCGCCCTTGCGGTAGATGTAGTCGAACTCCTCCTCCGGATCGCGGGAGAAGACGAAATCGTGGTGGTTCAGGTGCTCGTAGCGCTTGTTCAGGCCGAGATAGAGCACCACGCCCGAACAGGCCGGCTCGAAGCTCTTCTTCTCGTAGGCCTTGCCGACATCGCCGCCGACGAGCTCGCGGTAGGTCCGCACCGAGTCCATGTTGGAGATCACCGCGTCGAACGGGGTGATGCCGGCGGCGGTCTTCACGCCCTTCACCTTGCCCTTCTCGATGGCGAGCCCGGTGACCTCGTCGCCCGGCCGCAGGGTGGCGCCGAGTTCGGAGGCGAGCTTCGTCAGCGCCTCGGCCACCGCGCGGGTGCCGCCCATCGGGTACCAGACCCCCTCGGCGGTCTGCATGTGGGCGATGGCGCACAGCACCGCCGGCGCGCCGTAGGGGGACGAGCCGACATATTGCACGAAATGGTCGAGCATCTGCGCGAGGCGCGCATCCTTGACCTTCGAGCGGATGGTGCCGGCCACCGACGAGCCCATGCGGAGGGAGAGCACGTCCCGCAGGGTACCGGGATTCATGTTGGCGCGGATGTTGATCGTGTCGAACAGATCCTCCACCGGCTTCCAGAAGAAGAACTTGTTCGAGACGTCGTGCAGGTGCTCGGAGATCTCGAGGAACTTCTTGTAGCCCTCGCCAGCGCCGGTATTGGGCGCGAAACGCTCCATGTCGGCGGCCATGGTGGGCACGTCGGCCATGAGGTCGAGATGGGTGTCGTCGTCGAAGAAGCAGCGCCATTGCGGATCGAGGCGGCGCAGGTCGAGGTAGTCGTGGATGTTGCGGCCGGCCTCCTGGAAGATCCGCTCCAGCACCTTCGGCACCGTGAGGATGGTCGGGCCCATGTCGAAGCGGAAACCGCCCTCGTGCAGCACCGCCGCCTTGCCGCCGAGCCAATCGTTCTTGTCGTAGAGGGTGACTGTGTGGCCGCGCGCCGCGCTGACGCAGGCCGCCGCGAGGCCGCCCAACCCTGCGCCGACCACGGCGACCGAAGACCCGACCCGCATGTTCATCGTCACTCCCTGGGCCCGGCCGATGCCATGCCTCGCGGATGAAGCTAGACCGGATCGCCGCGCGGTCAACGCGCTAACCGGTCGCGCCATCGGAGTTATCGCCCATTTCAGGGCCGGGAGCGGGGATAGGAGGTCCGGCTCGGCCAGTTTCGGGTTCGAGGTGACGCTCGCTGGCTCACACCACCCGGCGCGCCACCAGACCAACGGCGGCCACCAGGCCCAAGGCCGCCACGGTGATCATCACCCCCCAGGCCGGCATCGCCGCGGCCATGCCTTCGCCGAGCGCCGTCTGATAGGCCTCGATCGCCCAGGCGTTGGGGGTGAGCCAGCCGACCTGCTGCAGCCAGGGTGGCATCAGGAAGCGCGGCACCATGCTGCCGCCCACCGCCGAGAGCAGCAGGACCCCGAAGGTGGAGGCGAGATGCGCCTGCTGGCGGGTATTGGCGGCCGCGCAGGCGGCCAGCGCCAGCCCCGCCGCCATGGCCGAGACGAGAAACGAGGTGACGATCCAGGCCGGCCAGTGCGGGCCGATCTCGACCCCATAGACGAGTGCGGCGGCGGCGAAGATCAGCCCGGCCTGGACCACGCCCTGGATCACCAGGAACAGGAACTTCCCCACTACCACCACGGCGAGCCCGCCGGGCCCGGCCATGAGCCTGTCGGCGAGGCCCGATTGCCGCTCCTCCACCAGGGACATCGCCCCCTGCATGGCCGCGAACAGCAGGAACACGGCGGTTATGGCGCCGGCATAGTAGCTGACCCGCTCGTTGGTGCGGCCCGAGGCGGTGCTCTGGCGCTCCACCAGGGAGGCGAAGGAGAACGGCTCCTTGCGGGCGCGCTGCTCGGCGAAGGCCGAGTTGAGGAAGGCGCGTTCGTCCGTCCCGATCTTGCCCGACCGTTCCACGTCGGCGACGATCCGGGCGAGGACCACGTCCGGCAGGGCCTCGTTGAGGATGCGCTGCAACTGGCCGAGCGCGATCGGCGTGGCCAGTGCCCGGGCGGGGTTCTCGATGAGAATCACCGGCTGGGCGGCCTCGGGCGGGGCTCCGGCCACGGGCGCGTCGAGATCGCCGCGCAGGACCAGGGCGGCGTCCACCTCCCCGCGCCGGACCGCGCCCGTCGCCCCGGCGAGATCGGTGGCCTTCAGCCGCTCGATGCGCAGGGAGGTGTCGGCCTCCAGGGCCGCCATCAGCCGCTCGGTGGTCGCCGTGCGGGCGAGGTCGACGAGACCGAGATGGATGCGGATCCGGTCGCCGATGGCGCCCGAGAAGATCGCGGCGAAGATCATGAAGATCACGGTCGGCAGGACGAAGGCCATGACCAGGGCGGCGCGGTCGCGCCGCAGGCTGATCAGCATCACCCGGAAGGCGGCGGTGATCATGCCTCGTGTCCCGTGTGGAGGGTCAGGGGCCGGTCCGGTCCGGCGCGGTCGAGGGCCTCGCGGTAGATCGCGTCCAGACCCGGCGCGCGGATGCGGATTTCCCCCACCGGCACGCCTTGCGCCCGCAGGCTGCCGAGGAGCGCGGTTCCGTCGAGCCCGGCCCGGTGGCTCGCCCGCCAGGTCAGTCCGGTATCGATGGGGGTGAATCCCGCCCGGCGCAGGGCCGCCACGGCGTCCGGGCCGGCGGGATTGGTGAGCGCCACCTCGTGCTCGGGAACCTCCGCGCGGATGCGTTCGAGGAGGAGGGCGAGCCGGCCTTCATGGATGAGCCGCCCGTCCGCCAGGATCGCGACACGGTCGGCGAGGCGTTCTGCCTCGGCGAAATCGTGGGTGGCGATGAGGATCGCGGCGCCCTGCTCCCGCAGGCGGGCGAGCACTGCATGGATCGCGGCGCGCGCGTGCAGATCCACTCCCTGGGTCGGCTCGTCGAGGAGGACGAGGCGCGGCCGCGCCATCAGGCTCGCGGCGATGTTGGCCCGGCGCTGGTAGCCGCCGGACAGGTGGCCCACCGGACGCCGCGCCACCTCGCCGAGATCGGCCAGATC
The DNA here is from genome assembly GCF_008040005.1 of Methylobacterium sp. WL19. Classification (NCBI taxonomy): domain Bacteria; kingdom Pseudomonadati; phylum Pseudomonadota; class Alphaproteobacteria; order Hyphomicrobiales; family Methylobacteriaceae; genus Methylobacterium; species Methylobacterium sp. WL19. Next base: position 3,024 of record NZ_VRVC01000122.1, on the reverse strand, counting down.
GAGGGCGGCCTGGACTGCCGCCTTGCGCTCGCGCCGGCCGATCCCGGAGAGTTGTGCGAAGACGGAGAGGTTCTCGGCCACGGTGAGGCGCGGATAAAGGGCGATCTCCTGGGGCACCCAGCCGATGGCGCGCCGCGCCTCGCGCTCACGGAACGGGTCGGCACCGGCGATCCGCACGGTGCCGCTCTCCGGCGGCAATCGTCCGGCCACGATGCGCATGAGCGAGCTCTTGCCGGCACCGTTCGGGCCGAGCAGGGCGAGGGTCTCTCCGGCCTCGATCCGGCAATCGACGCCGCGCAGGACGCGATGCCCGCGATAGGCGAGGGTGGCGCCCCGGACCACGACCAGGGGCTCCTGTCCCGGATTCATGAGCGGCGGGGTCAGCGGGGTGGCAGGGCGCGGACGAGGCGTACCCGCACCGCGACCCCGGGCTCGCGCAGGGTGAAGCGCGCGCGGCTGAAATCCGGGCGGGCACGGCCCATCTCGCCGGAGAAGCCATAGGGTTCCAGCGGCAGGCCGAGGCCGGTGCGGTCGAGGCGGCGGTTGCCGTCGAGATCCTGGTAGGCGGCGACCGCGTAGATACCGGGCTCGATCCCGGTGAGGATCACCCGCCGGCTGCGGCCGTCCGCCGGGACGTCCTGCCCGTTGCGGCATTCGGCCTCCGACAGGCCGCCCTGGCACAGGGCGACGTAGACCGTGCCGGCGCCGGGCTCGATCCCCTCCACCAGCACCTCGACCGTGGCCGCTTGCGCGCCGCCGCAGGCCAGGGCGACGGTGAGGGCCATCGCGAAAACGCCCCTCACGAAGCGTCGCCCGACGTGGCGAGCGGCTGGGTGGTGGGGATGCCGGCGGCCTCCGCGCCGACGCGCCCGGCGGAGAGCTCCTCGATGAGGAGGCGGGCGGTGATGCGCGCGCCCTCGTAGATCACCGGCAGGCCCGAACCCGGATGAGTGCCGCCGCCCACGAGGTAGAGCCCCGGTCCGAAGCGGTTGTGAGGGCGGAAATACAACATCTGCATCAGGTCGTGGGCGAGGTTGAAGGTGGCGCCCTCATACACGAAGAAATCGTCCTGCCATTGCGACGGGTCGACGATGCGCTCGTAGCGGATGCGATCCTCGATATCGTCGAGGCCGAGCAGCTTCAGCCGGTCGAGGACGAGGCGGCGGTAGCTCTCACGGGTGGCGGGCCAGTCGATCCCCGATTTCAGGTTCGGCACCGGCACGAGGACGTAGAGGCTGGTATGCCCGGCCGGCGCCATGCCGCCATCGGTGTAGCCCGCGTGCTGGACATAGAGCGAGGGCTGCATCGGCAGGGTGCCCTCGGTGATCTCCCGGATGTTGCGGGCGTATTCCTCCGACAGGAAGATGGTGTGGTGGCCGAGCCCCGCCGGCACTTTCCCCTCGATCCCGAGATACATCATGAAGGTCGAGCAGGAGAGGCGGGCCTTGTCGATCTTGGCGTCGCGCCAGCGCGGGCGGTGCGTCTGAGGAACCAGATCCTTGATCACCTTGGCGAAATCGCCGTTGATGACCACGGCGTCGGCCTTCAGCGTCTCGGTCCCGCAGACCACGCCGATCGCTTTCTTGCCCTCGAAGAGCACCCTGTCCACCGAGGTGCCGAGGCGGATGTCCACGCCCATGCGGCGGGCGAGCCCGGCCATCGCTTCCGACACCGCGCCGCAGCCGCCGACGGGATGATAGACCCCGTGCTCGTATTCGAGGAACGACAGGATCGTGAACAGGCTCGGGCAGCGGAACGGCGACATCCCGAGATATTTGGTCTGGAACGCGAAGGCGAGGCGGACCCGCGGGTCCTTGAAGTAGCGCTGCAGGTCCTTGTCGACGCTGCGGCCGGGATGGAGATGGGGCAGGGCGGCGATCATGGCCGGGGAGGCCATGGCGCGCAGGGTGTGGAAGGCCTGTTCCAGCACGGGCTTGAAGAATTTCAGCTTCACCCGGTTGTCGGCGAAGAATTTCCGGACGTTCCTGGCGTCGTCCGGGGCGATGCGGGCGACCTCGGCCTCCAGCCGCTCCATGTCGTTGGTGGCGCGGATCTCGCCGCCCGCCTCGAAGACGAGGTGGTATTGCGGATCGAGCCGTTCGAGCTTGACGTGATCTTCGAGCCGTTCCCCGCAGGTCTCGAAGATGTCAGCGAGAATCTGTGGATAAAGGAAGAAGGTCGGGCCGATGTCGAACCGGTAGCCGCCGGGGGCCTCCACGGTCTTCGTCCGGCCTCCCACGGCCGGGTCCTTCTCGACCAGGGTGACGTGAACGCCGGCGCGGGCGAGAAGAAGTGCCGTCGCCAATCCCCCAGGACCGGCGCCGACGACGATGACGCGGCGTCCTGACAGGGTCCGCAGGCCATCCCGTGACTGAAGCAACGCAATCAACTCCCTCGTCGACGACCTCCGATGGGAAACCTCCCATGCGCCAGGCGTATCGGCATCCGTGCCAAGCTCAAAGCCCGGAGTCGGGGATGCCACCCATACCGGTCTAGCTTGCCGCCTAATCTCGACCGGCGGCAGGGGCGGGACAATTGCCACGGATTGTCGCGTGTCCGCATGAAGGACGCTGCATGGCCAGATGGTGGAGCGCCAATGCCCCGGCGGTGGCCACGTTCAGCGAATCGAAGCCGGCGGCCATGGGGATCCGCACGGTGCGGATCCGCGCCATCAGGCCGTGCGACAGGCCCGGCCCCTCGGTACCGAGCAGCAGGAGCGTGCGGGGCAGCGGCGGCAGCTCGGCAAGCACGTCGTCTCCCCGCGGGCTGAAGGCGAGGGGAACGAGAGCGTTGGCGTGCGCGAAGCCCAGCATCGCCTCCGCGTCGAGGCGGGCGAAGGGGACGGTCAGCGCCGCGCCGGCCGAGACCCGGATGGCCTTGCGGTAGAGCGGATCGCAGGTGGCGGGGTCGAGGAGCACGCCGTCGGCCCCGAAGGCCGCGGCGTTGCGGAACAGGCCGCCGACATTGTCGTGGTTGGTCAGCCCGACGAGGCCGGCCACGAGGGCAGGGGCCGGAGGCGGGGGA
>NZ_VRVC01000121.1:0-15059 GCF_008040005.1 Methylobacterium sp. WL19 | reverse complement strand
CCCCGCAGCCGGCCCCCCAGCCGGAATACGCCAAGCGGGCACCCGTGGCGGCTCCCCCGGCCTATCGTCCGGCCCAGGGCAACCTCGATGCACAGGGACGTGTGGCGCCCCAGCCCCGTCTGATGGATGACGACCAGCTCGAAATCCCGGCCTTCCTGCGTCGTCAGGCGAACTGAAACGCCACGCCGGACAGCCGCTGAGGTTTTTATGCAACAAGCCCGGGGTCTCAGGACCCCGGGCTTAACCTCGTTTTAAGTCCTTGTCCGGAAACGGTTATCCAGAACGTCTCCGGAAAGCGTGTCTGTAACAGAGCGTAAGAAAGCGTGATTTGGCTAACGCTTCGGCCGCCGCGTATACGATTTTTGGAACGAAAAAGGCGCGGCGGTTTCGCCGTCAGCGCTCGCAGGGGCTTCAAGCAGCGGACGGGTCAAAGAGGCGGCGCAATCCCGTAATCCAGGGAGAGCGAGCCTGATCACGGCCGAGGGCTAGGGAATGCGGACGAACCAACAGATCACTCTCAAGGGCCCGGCCACGCTGCGTGGCATCGGTGTCCATTCCGGGAAGCCGGTGGAGATCACTCTCCACCCCGCTGCGGCCAATCACGGTATCTGCTTCCTCCGTACCGGAATGCCCACGGGCCACGATCGGCTCATCAAGGCCCACCACGCCTGCGTCTCCGCCACCGAGTTGTGCACCGTCATCGGTGACGTGGAGAGCGGCGCGGTCGCCACCATCGAGCACCTGATGTCCGCCCTCTTCGGGCTCGGCATCGACAACGTCCTCGTCGAGATCGACGGGCCGGAAATGCCGATCCTGGACGGCAGCGCCCGCCTCTACGTCGAAGCCATCGACGCCGTCGGCATCGCCACCTGCGGGGCTCCCCGCCGCTGGATCAAGGTGCTCCGCACCGTCCGCATCGAGGTAGGACGTGCCTTCGCCGAGCTCCGCCCCATCGACCGGGGCTTCCGCCTCGACGTCGAGATCGATTTCGACAACCCGGTGATCGGCCGCAGCCGCAAGGCGATGGACCTGAACCCCGCCTCCTACCGCCGCGAGATCGCCGGCGCCCGTACCTTCGGCATGATGAAGGACGTGGAGCGCTACTGGAAAGCCGGCTTCGCTCTGGGCGCCTCCCTCGAGAACACCGTGGCCGTCGGCGACAACGCCGTCGTCAACCCCGAGGGCCTGCGCTACGCCGACGAGTTCGTGCGTCACAAGTATCTCGATGCCGTCGGCGACCTGGCCCTCGCCGGCCTGCCGATCCAGGGCGCCTACCGCTCCTATTGTGGCGGCCACCGGATGAATGTCGGCGTCCTCGACGCGCTGTTCGCCGACCGCGCCAACTACACCATCGTCGAAGCGCCCGGCGCCCGCCGCGAGACCACCCGGCCGGAATTCGGCGTCGGCCTCAGCCTCGCCGCCTTCGCCAGCGACCTGTAACCGACAAGCAACATCCTCGCTTCGAATACGTCCGCCGCTCGGCCGCCGCTTTCACGCCCAAATCGGACGCCACTGGTAAATCGTCCGTGACAAGAGGCGAGGTCGCGTGTGCCCCATCGAGGCACATGGGCCGTGGCACCGTGCCGTCAGCCGCTCGACCGACATTTGTGATGGCTTGACGATGCGGCCCCCTTGCCGGGCGCATCTGTTGGGGGAACCGGAATGCGTCTCAACGATCGTAACCGCGGGGCGACGGCAGCCGTGCTCCTGACGCTGTGTGGCTTCGGCCTCGGCGGCTGCGACGCCCTCGACTCGATCAATCCCTTCGCCGAGAAGTACAAGCCCGAGGTCATTCCCGACGTCCCGGCCGACAAGCTCTACAGCGAGGGCCTGGCCAAGATGGAGGACAAGGACTTCGAGGGCGCGTCGAAGAAATTCGGCGAACTCGACAAGGCCTATGCCTATTCCGACTGGTCGCGCAAAGCGCTGCTGATGACCGCCTACTCGAATTACGAGGGCGCCAAATACGACGACGCCATCAACGCCTCGAAGCGCTACCTGCAGCGCCACCCGGCGAGCAAGGACGCGGCCTACGCCCAGTACCTGATGGCGATGTCGCATTATAAGCAGATCCCCGACGTGACCCGCGACCAGGACCGCTCCGAGAAGGCGCTGGCCGGTCTGCAGGAGCTCGTCCAGAAATATCCGACCTCGGAATACGCGGCGGACGCCAAGGCCAAGATCCAGATCACCCGCGACCAGCTCGCCGGCAAGGAAATGGAAGTCGGCCGCTTCTACCTGGAGCGCCGCAACTTCCCCGCCGCGATCAACCGGTTCCGCGATGTGGTGAGCAAGTACCAGACGACCCGCCACGCCGAGGAAGCGCTGGAGCGTCTGGTCGAGGCCTACATGGCGCTGGGCATCACCGCCGAGGCGCAGACCGCCGCCGCCGTGCTCGGCCACAACTTCCCCGACAGCCCCTGGTACAAGGATGCGTTCGCGCTCCTCCAGAACGGCGGCCTGGAGCCCCGCGAGGAGAAATCCTCCTGGCTCAGCAAGGTCTATCGCGGCGTCATCGGCCGCACCGCCGACGCGCGCTAAGCGCATCGGCCCAACCCGCGACGACACGCATATCGGTCGCGGGCCATTTTTCGGGTGAAGCGGCCGCCGCTTCGCCGTAAGACGTGGCCACCGTATCCAACGAGGCCCACCCCGCGGCATGCTGAGTCAGCTCGCGATCCGCGACATCGTTCTCATCGATAAGCTCGCCCTGAACTTCCGCGAAGGCCTCAGCGTCCTGACCGGGGAGACGGGTGCGGGCAAATCGATCCTGCTCGACGCCTTCGCCCTGGCCCTGGGCGGGCGCGGCGATGGCGGCCTCGTGCGCCACGGCGAAGGGCAGGGCGGCGTCACCGCCGTGTTCGACGTGCCCCTCGACCATCCCGCCCGCCGCCTCGCGGCCGAGGCCGATCTCGATACCGAGGGTGACCTGATCCTGCGCCGGGTGCAGATGGCCGACGGCCGCACCCGCGCCTTCGTCAACGACCAGGCCGTGGGCGTGCAGGTCCTGCGGGCCATCGGCGCCACGCTGGTCGAGATCCACGGCCAGCACGACGACCGGGCGCTGGCCGATCCCGGCACCCACCGCGCCATCCTCGATGCTTTCGGCGGCTTGCAGGCTCCCCTCGCGGCGGTGGGCGAGGCGGCCAAGCGCGTGCGCGCCGCCCGCTCGGCTCTCGCCGAGCACCGCGCCAGGGTGGAGGCCGCCCGCAAGGAGGTCGACTTCCTGCGCCATGCCGCGTCGGAGCTGGAGACGCTCGATCCCCAGGCCGGGGAGGAGACCTCGCTGGCCGAGCGCCGCATGGTCATGCAGCAGAGCGAGAAGGTGGCCCGCGAGCTCTCCGAGGCGATCGAGGCGGCGGGCGGCCCGAATTCGGCCGTGTCCCATCTGTCCTCGGCCATGCGCAAGCTGGAGCGGCGGGCGAGCCAGATCCCGGCCCTGGTGGAGCCCTGCATCGCCGCCCTCGACGCCGCGCTGTCCGCCCTCGACGAGGCCCATTCCGTCCTCGATACGGCCCTGCGCGAATCCGAGTTCGATCCGCGCGAACTGGAGCAGGTGGAAGAGCGGCTCTTCGCGCTCCGCGCGGCCTCCCGCAAGTATCAGGTGCCGGTGGACGACCTCGCCGCCCTGCGCCAGCGCTACGAGGCGGACGTGGCCGCCATCGATGCCGGCGAGGAGGCCCTCGGCGGTCTGGAGGCGACGCTCGCCCAGGCGGAGGCGGCCTATGCCAAGGCCGCGACCAAGCTCGGCGAGGGCCGCCGCAAGGCCGCCAAGGCCCTCGACCTCGCCGTGAAGGCCGAGTTGCCGCCGCTGAAGTTGGAGCGCGCCCGCTTCATCACCGAGATCGTCACCGACCCCGAATCGCGCGACCCGGCGGGCTACGAGCGCGTCGAGTTCTGGGCGCAGACCAACCCCGGAACGCGGCCCGGCCCGATGATGAAGGTGGCGTCCGGCGGCGAGCTCTCGCGCTTCATGCTCGCCCTCAAGGTGGTGCTGGCCGACAAGGGCTCGGCCCCGACCCTGATCTTCGACGAGATCGATACCGGCGTCGGCGGCGCCGTGGCCGATGCCATCGGCGCCCGCCTCGCCCGTCTCGCGGCCGGGGTGCAGGTCGTGGCCGTGACCCATGCGCCCCAGGTCGCCGCGCGGGCCGAGACGCATTTCCTCATCGCCAAGGACCCGGTGAAGGGCCGCGACCGGGTCGCCACCCGCGTCTCGGCCCTGGAAGCGCCCGCCCGCCGGGAGGAGATCGCCCGCATGCTGGCCGGCGCCACCGTGACCGACGAGGCCCGAGCGGCGGCCGCACGCCTGCTTCAATCTACGGATGCCTGACGCGCGATCTTAACCTTCGGTTAACCATCTTGCGCGATGGTATGGGTACGACGCAGAGAATCTTATGGAAACGCGTCGGCACATCGGGAGTTCGCGTGATGGATCTGGGAGACGGTGAGACCGATCCCCGGCCTGTGAACGAGTCGGACGGCATGCCGATTCTGACGAGTCCGACCCGCCACCATCTCGGTGGCACCCTCCGGGCGATCTACGAAGACACGTTCGATACGCAGCCGATTCCGGACAGCCAGATCGACCTCCTGCTGCGCCTCCGGCACAAGGAACGCGACCGCCGCCGCGTGGGCTGAGACGGTCACGGTTCCTTCACCCCGGCCGGCCCGTCGCCGCTACCAGCGGCGAGCCCCCGGCATGCGCTGGTATTCGGCGCCACGGATCAGCGTCATCACCGCGTCGAGCTCCGCCAGCAGGGCGCGCTCGTCCTCGGCGGCTTTCGCGACCTCGTCCGGATCGGTCCCGAACTGTCGTCGCTGCTCGGCACGGGTGAGCTCGAGCTCCAGATCCTCCCTGCGCGCATGCAGGGCGAGGAAATCGGCATCGCCATCACCCCCGGTGGGTGTCACACTCGATTCGTTCTCCAAGGTGCTGACCTTCCAGGACGGCTGGCGAGACGGGCTGCTCCGTCGTCGCCATCGCCGAATCGTATAACGCACGAGGCCGCAAAACCGTGCCGCTTCGTCCGGGCATCGGTCCACACCCCGCTTTCTCCCTGTCCCACACCGCTCATGCGGTCAACGGGTAGCCCCTGTCATCGATCTGTCATGGCTCCGTCATAGAGCCAGCATGATCGGGCGGGTAACGGTGCGCTGCAGCAGGATCGCTCTTGCAGCGCGGCACCTACAGCGCCTGGACAGATTACGGAGAGCCACCGTGAAACCCTTCCATTTCGCCCTCGCCATCGGGCTCGCCACCGCGCAGTTCGGCGCCGTCGCTCAGGCCGCCGACATCACCGGTGCCGGCGCGACCTTCCCCTTCCCGGTCTATTCGAAATGGGCGGAAGCCTACCGCAAGGAGACCGGCACGGGCCTCAACTACCAGTCCATCGGCTCGGGCGGCGGCATCAAGCAGATCCAGGCCAAGACCGTCGATTTCGGCGCCACCGACGCGCCGCTCAAGGGCCCGGCCCTGGAGAAGGACGGTCTCGTCCAGTTCCCCACCGTCATGGGCGGCGTCGTCACCGTGGTGAACATCGCCGGTGTCGAGCCGGGCAAGCTCAAGCTCACCGGTGAGCTCATCGCCGACATCTACGCCAACAAGATCACCAAGTGGAGCGATGCCAAGATCGCCGCGGTGAACCAGGGGCTGAAGCTCCCCGACTCGCCGATCACCCCGGTCTACCGTTCGGACGCGTCCGGCACGACGAGCATCTTCACCACCTATCTCAGCGCGGTCTCCGAGAGCTGGAAGAAGGAATTCGGTGCGGCCACCACGGTCAGCTGGCCCGCCGGCCAGGGCGGCAAGGGCAACGAGGGCGTCACCGCCACCGTCAAGCAGGTGCCGAACTCCATCGGCTACGTGGAATCGGCCTACGCCAAGCAGAACAAACTCAGCTATGCGCTGATCCAGAACAAGGCCGGCAAGTTCCCGGCTCCCGACGACAAGGCGTTCCAGGCCGCCGCCGCCTCCGCCGACTGGAAGGCCGCCCCGGGCTTCGGCATCTCCCTCGTCAACCAGGCCGGTGACGATGCCTGGCCGATCACGGCGGCCACCTTCATCCTCGTCTACAAGGACCCGGCCGATCCGGCCAAGTCCGCCGACGTGCTGAAGTTCTTCGACTGGGCCTACAAGAACGGCGACAAGCTCGCCACCGACCTCGACTACGTGCCGCTGCCGGACAACGTCGTCTCCCTCGTCCACACCGAGTGGAAAGAGATCAAGGGCAAGGACGGCAAGCCCGTCTTCTAAGGCAGCCTTCCAGCTGAACTCCTGAAACCGCGCAGGCCCGGCAAAAACGCTGGGCCTGCGCCACGAGTGGACGCGGTGTTCCACCTCGCCACTCGCTACCTCGCACTATACGAGCCCTCAAGGTGAAGAAGCAGACGTCGGATGGCCGCCTTGACTGAACAGATTTCGCTGGCCCGCACGGGCTCCCCCGCTCGCAAGAAGCCGGGCGGCCTCGGCGACCAGCTCTTCCGCGCCGCCTCCTACGCGTCGGCGCTGCTGGTCCTCCTCTTCCTCGCGGGCATCCTGGCCTCCATCGCCTATGGCGGCTGGCCGGCCTTCAGGGAGTTCGGCTTCGGCTTCGTCACCTCCAGCGCCTGGAACATCGGCCAGGAGCAGTACGGCGCCCTCGTGGCCATCGTCGGCACCCTGGTCTCGGCCCTTCTCGCCCTCGTCATCGGCGTGCCGATCTCCATCGGCATCGCCGTCTACCTGACCCAGCTCTGCCCCGGCTGGGCGAGGAAGCCCGTCTCGATGACGATCGAGCTTCTCGCCTCGGTCCCGAGCATCATCTACGGCATGTGGGGCCTGTTCATCTTCGCCCCGCTCTTCGCCCATTACGTGCAGATGCCGGTCTCGAGCCTCGTCGAGGGCCTGCCCATCGTCGGCACGCTGTTCTACGCGCGGGTTCCCTCCGGCGTCGGCATCCTCACGGCGGGCATCATCCTCGCCATCATGATCGTGCCCTTCGTCGCCTCGATCACCCGCGACATGCTCGACCAGATCCCCACCGTGCTGCGCGAGAGCGCCTACGGCATCGGCTGCACCACCTGGGAGGTGGTCCGCCACGTCCTGGTGCCGCAGGCGTCCGTGTCGATCATCGGCGCGGTGATGCTGGGCCTCGGCCGCGCGCTCGGCGAGACCATGGCGGTGACCTTCGTCATCGGCAACGCCAACCGCCTGTCCGGCTCGATCTTCGATCCCGGCTCCACCATCGCCTCGCGCATCGCCAACGAGTTCAACGAGGCCGACGGCCTGCAGCTCAACTCGCTGATGGCGCTGGGCTGCATCCTCTTCGTCATCACCTTCGTCGTCCTGATCGTCGCACGCCTGCTCGTCCGGCGCGTGAAGGTCGCCTGAGCCCTCTGGAGCCCGAACCATGGACGCCGTGAACACCCTCACCACCAACGACGCGCCGCCGCTCAAGGCCAGCCGCGTCCGGTCGAGCCGCCGCGTGGCGGACAAGCTGCTCATCGTCGGAAGCACCGTGGCGACGCTGATCGGCATCGTCGTGCTGGGCTCGATCCTGCTCATGCTCATCGTCGAGGGCGTGAAGGGCTTCTCGCCGCTGCTCTTCAGCGAACCGACGCCCGGCCCCGGATCGGAAGGCGGCGGCATCGCCAACGCCATCCTCGGCAGCGTGGTCCTGACCCTGATCGGCATCGTCATCGCGACGCCGGTGGGTGTCATGGCCGGCACCTATCTCGCCGAGTACGGCCGCCACTCGAAGCTCGCCGACGTGATCCGCTTCCTCAACGACATCCTGCTCTCGGCGCCCTCGATCCTGATCGGCCTGTTCGTCTACACCCTGATGGTGCGGCCGATGGGGACCTATTCGGGTTGGGCCGGCGGCGTGGCGCTGGCCATCATCGCCACCCCGGTGATCGTGCGCACCACCGAGGACATGCTCCGCCTCGTGCCCTCGACGCTCCGCGAGGCCGGCGCGGCTTTGGGCGCACCGCCCTCCGTCGTCATCAAGAGCATCACCTGGCGCGGTGCCAGCGCCGGCATCGTCACCGGCATCATCCTGGCGCTCGCCCGCATCGCCGGCGAGACCGCGCCGCTGCTCTTCACCGCGCTCAACAACAACAGCTGGTTCTCGCCCAACCTCATGGGCGGCATCCCGAACCTTCCGGTGATGATCTACCAGTTCGCCCTCTCGCCCTACTCGAACTGGCAGCAGCTCGCCTGGGCCGGCGCCCTCCTCATCACCGCCACGATCCTCGCCCTCTCGATCGTGGCCCGCTTCGTCATCAAGAGCGAGCGGGCGCGCTGACCCCGCGCCCCCGTCCCATCCCGCCCTCCACAAGGACACGCACCCGATGAACGCCGCTCCCGCGATCACGCAAGCTCAGCTGACCGGCCGCCACAAGGCCGACGAGCAGGCCCCCGTGCGCATCGCCGTGAAGGACCTGAACTTCTATTACGGCTCGTTCCACGGCCTGAAGTCGGTCAACCTCAACTTCCACGACCGCCAGGTCACCGCGCTGATCGGCCCGTCCGGCTGCGGGAAGTCGACCCTCCTGCGCACCTTCAACCGGATCTACAGCCTCTACCCCGAGCAGCGCGCCGAGGGGCAGATCCTCCTCGACGGCCAGAACGTCCTCGACGCCAAGGTCGATCTCAACGAGCTGCGCTCGCGCATCGGCATGGTGTTCCAGAAGCCGACGCCGTTCCCGATGTCGATCTACGACAACGTCGCCTTCGGCCTGCGCCTCTACGAGAAGCTGCCCAAGGCCGATCTCGACGTCCGCGTCGAGGAATCCCTGCGCAAGGCCGCCCTCTGGGACGAAGTGAAGGACAAGCTCAAGCAGTCCGGCATGGGCCTCTCCGGCGGCCAGCAGCAGCGCCTCTGCATCGCCCGCACCGTGGCCCAGCGTCCCGAGGTGATCCTGTTCGACGAGCCGACCTCGGCCCTCGACCCGATCTCCACGGGCCGCATCGAGGAACTGATCGAGCAGCTGCGCTCCGAGTTCACGATCGTCATCGTCACGCACAACATGCAGCAGGCGGCACGCATCTCGCAGTTCACGGCGTTCATGTATCTCGGCGAGCTGGTGGAGTTCGGCCCCACCACGCGGATCTTCATGAACCCCGAGAAGCGCCAGACCCAGGACTACATCACCGGCCGCTTCGGCTGAGCCCGCCGGGGCCGCGTCCGCGGCACCGGACCCGATCCTACGCGATGCAGGCCGCCCGAGGCGGCCTCGGTCGAGGAGTGCGAGCATGCCCAACCACATCGTCAGTTCCTACGATACGGAACTGGAAAACCTGCGCCGCTCGATTTCCGAGATGGGCGGGATCGCCGAGAAGATGATGACCGATTCCGGCAACGCCCTGGTACGCCGGGACGTGCCCCTGGCCCAGGCGGTGATCGGCGCCGACAAGCGCCTCGACGCCCTCCAGCACGAGATCGAGGAGCGGGCGATCCTGCTCATCGCCAAGCGTCAGCCCCTCGCCATCGACCTGCGCGAGACGGTCTCGGCCATCCGCGTCTCGAACGATCTGGAGCGCATCGGCGACCTGTCGAAGAACGTCGCCAAGCGCGTGGTGGCCATCGCCGAGCAGATCCAGCCGCAGAAGATCGTCATCGCCGTCCAGCACATGGGCGACCTAGTGCAGGAGCAGCTGAAGGACGTCCTCGACGCCTATGCGAGCCAGGACGTGAAGGCCGCCCTCGACGTCTGGGAGCGTGACGACGCCATCGACGCGCTCTACAACTCGCTCTTCCGCGAATTGCTGACCTACATGATGGAAGACCCGCGCAACATCTCGTTCTGCACGCATCTACTGTTCTGCGCCAAGAACATCGAGCGGATCGGCGACCACACCACCAACATCGCCGAGACGATCCACTACCTCGTCACCGGCACGAACGAACTGGCCGAACAGGATCGCCCGAAGAACGACGCATCGAACTACGCCACCGTGTCGTTGCCCGCCAGCGCCTGACCGTCCCTCCGGTCGGGCCATTCCGGCACGATCGTCGCGCGGCCGTCCCGTGCGTGACGGGACGGCCGCCCTCACCCTGAAAACACCCGCATGAGTACGCGCATCCTGATCGTCGAGGACGAGGAGGCCCTCACCCTTCTCCTCCGCTACAACCTCGAGGCGGAGGGCTTCGTCGTCGACACCGCCGCCCGCGGCGACGAGGCCGATCTGCGCCTTCAGGAGCAGGTTCCCGACCTCGTCCTCCTCGACTGGATGATGCCCGGTCTCTCCGGCATCGAGTTGTGCCGCCGCATCCGCGCCCGGCGCGAGACCGAGCGGCTGCCGGTCATCATGCTGACGGCGCGCGGCGAGGAGGGCGACCGCATCCGCGGCCTCGGCACCGGCGCCGACGATTACATCGTCAAGCCGTTCTCGGTGCCGGAACTGCTCGCCCGGGTCCGCGCGCTCCTGCGCCGGGCCAAGCCGAGCCACGTGGCGGACCTGCTCATCGCCGGCAATATCGAACTCGACCGCGTCAGCCACCGCATCCGCCGCCAGGGCCGCGAGATCCATCTCGGCCCCACCGAGTTCAAGCTCCTTGAATTCCTGATGCAGAGCCCCGGCCGAGTATTCTCGCGCGAGCAACTCCTCGACGGGGTCTGGGGCCACGACGTCTATATCGACGAGCGCACGGTGGACGTGCATGTGGGCCGCCTGCGCAAGGCTATCAACCGCCCGCGCCAGAGCGACCCGATCCGCACCGTGCGCGGCTCCGGCTATTCCTTCGACGAGATGTTCTCGACGGACGAGTGAGAGCGGAGCGGTCAGTCCGAGTGACGAAAATCTGACGTTTGGTCCCCGCTCCCGGGGCTGCTTTCGACACTTGGCAGAACCCGGGCAGGGTGGCCGAGGGCTTCGACGGTCGGAATGGCCCTGGCCGAATGAGTCTCATTCGGCCAGGGCGTGTCGGGACGCTTACGCCAGCAGGAAATCGAGGTGCGTCAGCGTCGCCTTATCGTGGTTGTCGATGATGGCGAACTGGACCGCCTTGGCCGTGGTGCCGCTGCCATCGGCATCGTAGGACAGGGCACCGGTGTCGTGATCGTAGAGAATGCGGTCGTCCGCATCGATCTTGGCACCGGTCACGCTCAGGTCCTTGAACGCCGCCGCGAGGTCATCGGCCGAGAGCGCCGCGAAGATGCTCTTCGAGAGCTGGATCGTGTCGATCCCGGCCGAGAAATCGGTGATGTGGTCGATATTGGTCGCGCCGAGCTTCGTGCTGAACACGAAGGTATCCTCGCCGGCCAAACCCGTCAGCGTATCCGCCCCGAGGCCACCGTCGAGATGGTTGGCGCCGGCATTGCCCTTGAGATCATTGACGAGCGTGTTGCCGGTGGCGTTGAGGTTGCCGGTGCCGTTCAGCGTCAGGTTCTCCACGTGGGAACCCCCTAGCGAGAAGGACACCGACGCCTTGACGAGGTCGATGCCGGTGCCGTCGCTCCCCTCCACGGCTTTGTCGCGAATGTTGTCGACGATGTAGGTGTCGGAGCCGGCACCGCCGATCATCGTGTCCGCGCCCGTCTTACCGTCGAGGACGTTGACGCCGCCATTGCCCCTGAGGACGTTATCGAGCGAGTTGCCGGTGGCGCTGAGATTCCCGGTGCCGGTGAGCGTCAGGTGTTCCACGTGGGAACCCCCGAGCGAGAAGGACACGGATGCCTTGACGAGGTCGGTGCCGGCGTCGCTCAGTTCCACGACTTTGTCGCCGATATTGTCGACGATGTAGGTGTCCGATCCCGCGCCGCCGGCCATGGTGTCGGCCCCGGCCTTGCCGTCGAGGAGGTTGGCGGCGGCATTGCCGGTGAGAGTGTTGGCGAGAGCGTTGCCGGTGCCGTTGAGTGCAGCCGTGCCGACTAGCGTGAGGGTCTCGACGTTGGCCGCCAAGGTCAAGCTGATGGACGAGCGGACGGCGTCGATGCCGCGATCGGCCGCCTCGACGACAACGTCGCCGGCATTGTCGACGACATAGGTATCATTCCCCGCATACCCGGTCATCGTGTCGGCGCCGCCCTTGCCATCGAGGAGGTTGGCGCCGTTGTTGCCGACAAGCGCCTGAGCGAACTCGTTTCCGGTGAGGTTCATCGCGCCCGTGCCCGTCGCTTTCGCCGTGGCCAGGGTCTCGATCGCCTGTCCGGCAGCGAGGACGTAGCTGACGCTCGTCTTGACGGTGTCCTGCCCGGCATCCTTCGCTTCGAAGACGCGATCGCCGGATTGATCGACGACGTAGGTGTCGTTGCCGGCCTCGCCGTACATCCGGTCCGCACCGAGATGACCGTCGATGTCGTCGTTGCCGGCGCCGCCGTGGATCGTGTTGCTCAGGACGTTGCCCGTGAGACGGTCGTTGAACCTGCTGCCTTCGAGGTTCTCGATGCTCAGGAGGCGATCCTTTTCCGCCCGGATCGTCGTTATGACGGGAGGGGGGGTTACGATGCCTCCGGGGCCCTCGCCGGGGTAAGGGTCCGGTTGGAACACGGTCACCTTTTCGGGGACGATCTCCTGCCAGCCCTGCAAATCGAGGGAGACGGTCACGCCAACGGTCGCCGACTTGTAGCTCGCCGTGTCGCTGCCGGCGCCGCCATCGAGACGGTCGTTGCCCGCGCCACCGTCGAGCACATCGTTGCCGGTGCCGCCGAGCATGATGTCGTCGCCACCCTTGCCGTAGAGGGTATCGTGGCCGTCACCATTGGCGCCGAAGACCGTATAATCGATGTTGCCACCGCCGCCCTTGAGCGTGTCGTTGCCATCACCCCCGATGAGCGTATCGTTGCCGGCGTAACCTTCCAGCGTGTTGGGCGCCTTGTCATATGTCGGGTGATCGATCTCGATTGTCCTGCCGATCGAGTCGGCGACATCGAACTTGTGCTGGCCGCTCGTCAGCTGTCGCAGGGTATCGACGGCTTTTTCAAGGTTTGTGACCCCTCTTTGTGGGTAAAAATACTCATTCAGCCAGCTGCTCTCCTTGTCGTTGAATTGTTGTTCCAGTCCGCGGCTCGTAAAAAGACTTTTTATAACGTCGTAATTTGTTATATCGCGGTCATAATAGTGTCCGGGGGCGCCTGGGATTGGTACCGCGGGCGTCAAGGCAGTGTCCATGAGTTTATGATCCGCCGATCCTTGCGCGCCGATCACGATTTCCTGCTGGTATGTTCTAAGGCCGCCCGCCTCACCGTTATCGTACCAAACATCGAGGAGGACCTTGCCATTGATTAAATAGACTTTGGCGCCGATTTTGTCCTGATCGGGTTGTTTTGCAAATTCTAAAACTTCATTCTTATACGAGGCGACTGTTTCATGGAGTGCATTGATTCCCGCATTCAGTGTCTCCTTGAAGTCACCCGATGTCGCGCCGTCTTCGATCTCGCGAATGACGTTGATCCGAGCGGCGAGCGCGGACAGGAGGGCTGGCATGACGAGCCCGGCGTCGGCACCCGGTTTCCCGGCGAACTCGATCGCCATGGAGAGCGCATCGGTCGATTTATCGATCGCCAGGGATCGATAATCAGCGTGCTTTGGATCGGAGGGGCTCGTATTCATGTATTGGTCGAGATGTGATTTTGACGCTTGAGCAAGCGACGAAATCTCCATCTTATTATCGTAATTGATACCTTCACCGAGTTGATTGATTTCCGCGAGGATTTCATCGCCTTGCCGAGAAAGCAAATCTAGCTTCTGATCCATTCCCTCAAGAAATGCCTGCGTCGGATCCTCTTCTTCGCCAAAGATCGCCTTTAACTCGCTTGGAATTTCGAGGCCGGGAATCATGCCAATCAAATTGACGGCTGTATTTGCAATTGTCAGAACATCGCCGAAATAGCCAAGCGTCTTTCCGTTGCCCATTGTAAGTTTCCCCTCGGTAAAAAATTCTAAGGGCAATTGACCATTTTTCGACCTTTCGCATAGGGGCGGACGCTATCCAGGTGACCGAAACCCTTGGCGCAGCGTCTCATCGCGTCGCGTCTTGCTACGATGTTGCTGTTTAGTCTGTCCCCGCGCCGGCGAGATGCACGAGCGTCGGCTTTGAAAACTTCCGCAATCGGATGTCTCAGGATTCTCGCGTCGGAGGCGAAACGTCGGCTTCGGGCCGAAACGTCAGCGTCCCCTCGCCACCCGGCTCTGACCCTCAGGTCGGGACCATCCGCCGGATTCCGACGACTGGAGGGCGCGGGGGAGGGCGGAAGGCTTCGAGTCGACGCCGGCTCAGCGGTCGAAGCGGCGCATCGAACGGCTGTCCCGCTCGGCGTTGCGCCGGGTCCTGTCATCCGCTCTGGCCCGGTCGCGCTGGACCGTCTCCATACGCCGGAGCGTCTCCGTCTGCTCGCGGTGCGCCCGCGCCAGGTCGCTCACCGCGTTCATCGCCCGCACCCGGTTCGCATCCTGTGCTCGTGCGTCGAAGGACCATGCCGCGAGCAGAAGGGCGAGGACGGCCGAGGTGGGGCGGGGCATCGGGCTGGGACCTTAGGGCAGGAGAAGGGTGGATCGGGCGTGCTGCCCGACATGCATCATAGTGCGTGAAATGCAGGGCTTCGCGGGATAGTGTGCATTCCATGCGCGGGCTGCATGAGTGGTATTTGGCGTTTGGTATACCAGCAAGGCGGGGAGGCTGTCATACATGCTGCAACGCAAACGCATCGCCACGAGGAACACCGATATGACCGCTCTCATTCTCACCGCCGTCGCCGTCGCCGCTGCCGCCAACATCTCCCTGGTGGCCTTCGTCGCCGATCGCCTGACCCCCACGACCAGCACCTCCACCGTCACGGCCGGTGAGCTCGTCCTCGTGAATGACAACGCTCCCGAAGCCCTGAAGCTCGCAGCCTGATCCACGTCGCACGGCTTCAAAGTCACCGCCATCGGCCCCGCCTTACCAGGCGGGGCTTTTTCACGTCGCGTACCGCCATATACCCCGGCGCATGGCGGTCGAAAGGGGGGTCGCGTGGCGGTCGATCCGCCCGTCTCATCCGACGGGTTTCGGGGCCGGCGCTTCGCTCTCCCGCGCGAGCGAGGCGGCCTCGGCGAACCGGGCGCGGACCGCCTCGCTCATCCGGCCGAGGCCCAG
>NZ_VRVC01000120.1:0-15258 GCF_008040005.1 Methylobacterium sp. WL19 | reverse complement strand
TGGGAGCGGGCATCGGGGCGAAGGCGGGAGGCGGGTCGGCCTCGGGCGCCGGAGGTTCGGGAACCGGTCTCGGGAAGGCGGCCGCCACGGTCTCGGGTGGCGGCGGTGGCTCGACGGGGAGCGCGGTCGTCGGCAGGCGGTAGGCCACCGTACCGGGGAGGTTCACCGGCTGCAGGGTGGCCGCGAAGGCCGGGTTCGGTTCGGCATGGCCGATCAGGAGCCAGCCGTCCGGAACGAGGCGATGGCCGAGGCCGCGCACGATGCCGACCACGGCATCGGCCTGGAAATAGATCAGCACGTTGCGGCAGAGGATGAGGTCGAAGCCGGCGAAATGCGACGGCGCCTTACCGTCGAGCAGACTCATCAGGTTCTGGTGCTCGAACCGCACCATCCGCCGGAATTCCGGCCGCAGGGTGAAACTGCCCTCGCGGGCGATCCCCGGCAGCGAGGGGCCGAGGACGAAGTAGCGCGCGTGTTCCTCGGGCGGCAGGGTGCGCAGGGCCCAGCGCCCGAACACCGCCGCGCGGGCCGTCCCGAGAGCCTCGTGGCTGATGTCGGTGCCGGTGATGGCGATCCGCCAGCGGGGCAGGTCGTCGCCGAGGAGCTCGTGGAGCAGGATCGCGATGGAGTAGGGCTCCGCCCCCGTGGAGCATCCGGCACTCCAGATCCGCAGGGACTTCGTCTCCGCGCGCGCCGCGATCAGGCCGGGCAGGATCGTCCCGCGCAGGGCCGCGAACTGCTCGGCGTAACGGAAGAAGAACGTCTCGCCGATGGTGATCTCCGCCTCGAGGGCGGCCCATTCCGCAGGACCGGTGGCCTCGGCGTCGAGATGGGCGAGATAGGCGGCGGAATCGGCCAGCCGGCACGCCTTGAAGCGCTTGCGCAGACGGTCGAAGAGCAGATCGTCCTTGTCGGCGTAATAATGGTGCCCGGTCCGGGCGATCACCCTCGCCTTGAGGGCGGCGAAGGTCGGATCGCGTTCGGGGCCAGCCTTGGCCGGACGGATCATCGGGCGGCCGATCCGCTCATGAGGCGCTCGCGGCGTCGAGGCCGGACAGCCGCTCGGCCGCCGCACGGGTGAGGGCATCGAGGCGGACGCGCTCCTCTCGCGTGAGGAGGCGGGCTAAGCTCAGCACGTCGACGCGGCCGTGTCCCCGCTCGAACCCGGCGACCACGCAGCCGTTGAGGCTGCGCGTCTCGTCCGCCGGCTGGATGTCGGAATCGGGAACGACGACGAGGGCCTCGGCGCGGTCGACGAGGAAAGCGGTGGAACGGGCCGCATCGAGGACGAGATGGCGGTCCACGTCATCGGGATCGGCCGCCGCCTCGCTCAGCCCGAGGAGGCGCGCGAGGTCGATCACCGGAACCGCGGCACCGCCGAGGTTGAGGAAGCCCGCGAGCATGCCCGCCGTGGCGGATTGCCGGTGCAGCCGGGGCAACGGCAGCACCTCGCTCACGCAGGTCCGGGCCAGGGCGCAGGCGGTGCCAGCCACGTCGAGGATCAGGAAGGCCGTCGTCGCGGTCGGGGGCATCGGTCCCGGAAGGCATGATGGGAGGTTCGCCCCAGATAGGACGATGCCGGAGAGCCACGCAAACGGATTCGGTTTTCAGGGACCGGAGTTTTCCCTCCGCCACCGGTCCTACCGAGCCGGATCAGTCCGCGACGCCGTGTGGCGCGGCCAGGGGATGCGAAGCATCGTCCGGGGCGGCGCAGCAGGTCCGGTTCCGGCCGGCGGCCTTGGCCGCATAGAGGGCGGCATCGGCCCGCCGGTAGAGGTCGAACGGGTCCGTGGAGCCGCCCGCAGAGGGCAGGGCGCTGGCCACGCCGACGCTCACGGTGATCGCGCCCGCTTCGATCTCCGCCGACGGAACCGACAGGGTCGACATCCGCGCATGAACGCGCTCGGCCGCGCCGAGGGCGGCGGCCCCATCGGCATTCGGCAGCAGCAGGACGAACTCTTCGCCACCGACGCGGCAGACGATGTCCCCGTCACGACGCAGGCTGGCGGACAGGCAGCGGCCGATGCCCTGGAGCACCCTGTCGCCGACGGCGTGGCCATAGCGGTCGTTGTAGCGCTTGAAATGGTCCGCATCGACCACGAGGAGCGAGAGCGGCGTTCCCTGAAGGCGGGCGCTCGTCCACAGCCGGGCGACCATCTCCTCGAACGCGCGGCGGTTAGGCAATCCGGTGAGCATGTCGGTTCGAGACAGGCGCTCCAGTTCCGCCTGGATCGCGGCGCGGCGGCGCAGCTCCCGCCAGAACAGGAGGGAGAGGCCGATGGTCAGGCCGCACAGCAGAACCACGATGAGGCTGATGACGAGGGCCTTCCCGCGCCACTCCGCCTCGATCTCGTAAGCCGACAGGGTGACGTTGAGGATGAAGGGCAGGTCGCCGATGCGGGTGAAGGCGAAGTGCCGCTCGCTGCCGTCGCGGGGCGATGTCCCCACGAAGCTGCCGCTGCCCTCCCGCCGGAACCGTTCGAATGTCGGGGTCCCGGCGATGGAGCTGCCGATATCACTCTCCAGATAAGGATGGCGGACGATGCGCATGCCGTCGGAGCGATACAGGTTGATCGCACCATACGGGCCGAGACCGATCCGATCGAACAGCCTGTGGAAGTAGGACAGGCTCAGCGAGCCCAGCACGATGCCGCCGAAGGATCCGTCCGGCTTGTTGATGCGGCGGCTCAGGACCAGCACCGGCGTCCCCAATAGGCGCGAGACGACGGGAGCGCTGATGTAGAGGCCGAGATCGGCCCGGGCCTTCTGCGCCTTGAAGTAGTCGCGATCGGAATTGTTGAGCTTGCGCGGCGTCACCGACGCGGCGTCGATGACGGTGTCTCCGTTCTCGTCGAGGACGAGCATCACCCCCATGTCCCGGGCGCTGGCGGCACGGTCGAAGAGGATCAGCTGCCGCAATTCGGGGCTGACGTCTCGTACGCCCGGCACGTTCAGGCCGTCGACGACGCCCTGAATCGACAGGTCGATGATCTCGAAATTGCGGGCGATGTCGCGCTCGATGACCCGAAGCAGGTTTCGCGAGGTCTGCTCGGCCTTGTCCCAGGCGTCGCGCCGCATGTCGAGCAGCATCACCCCGGAGGTGATCAGCATGCCGATCGGCGCGAGAACACCGAGCACGATCCAGGTCCGGGCGGACCATGTGAACCGGCCGAGGCGAAGCTTGAGGCCCATGGACAGCCTGCGGCACGAACGTCTTCAGGTAGTCCGGGGTCTCGTGCGCTAGCCCCCGACCCTCAGTGCCTCAGCACCTAGTGCGCGATCCATAGGCAAGCAAACACTCAGAGTTTGAATCCGTGTGGACTGTCATCACGAGGACCGACGGCGTGACCTCACTGTGGCCGTTCGAGGCATTATCTTGCCTCGAACGGCGTTGACCGGCCCCTCGGACCTGTTTAAACAGGCCGGCACGAGTTTACGATTCGTCAGATCGACGAACGGCGAGGTTTCGGTTTTCCCATGCGGGTCATCCTTATCGTAACGGAAGCGCCACCGACCGGGCGGCCCTGATACAGGGGCCGTGATCCGGATGGTGGCGCATGCAGGGTCCTTCGGGACCCTTTTTTGTTGCCGCGACGAGACGTTTGACACTGGGTTCAATCAGGTTTTGAGGAGCAGGACGATGAGCGGCGAGGTCATGACCGGGGCCGAAATGGTCATCCGGGCGTTCCGGGATCAGGGTGTCGATACGCTGTTCGGGTATCCGGGCGGTGCGGTGCTGCCGATCTACGATGCCCTCTTCCACCAGGAAGAACTGAAGCACGTCCTCGTCCGGCACGAGCAGGGCGCGGTCCATGCGGCCGAGGGCTATGCCCGCTCGTCGGGCAAGGTCGGCTGCGTCCTCGTTACGTCCGGCCCCGGCGCCACCAACATCGTCACCGGGCTCACCGACGCGATGCTGGATTCGATCCCCCTCGTCTGCATCACCGGCCAGGTTCCGACGCACCTGATCGGCACCGATGCGTTCCAGGAATGCGACACGGTCGGCATCACCCGCCACTGCACGAAGCACAATTACCTGGTCAAATCGATCGACGACCTGCCGCGCATCCTGCACGAGGCCTTCTTCGTCGCCTCGAACGGACGGCCGGGCCCCGTCGTGGTCGATCTGCCGAAAGACATCCAGTTCGCGAGCGGGATCTACGAGCGCCCCACCCATAACGGCCACAAGACCTACCGCCCCGCCTTCAAGGGCGACGCGCAGGCGATCCAGTCGGCCGTCGAGCTGATGGCGAATGCCCGCCGTCCGGTCCTCTATACCGGCGGCGGCGTCATCAATTCCGGCCCGCACGCCTCGGCGCTCCTGCGCCAGCTGGCGGAGGTCACCGGCTTTCCCGTCACCTCGACCCTGATGGGTCTGGGCGCCTTCCCGGCCTCGAACCCGCAGTTCCTGGGCATGCTGGGCATGCACGGGACCTACGAGGCCAACCTCGCCATGCATGAATGCGACGTGATGGTCTGTATCGGTGCCCGGTTCGACGACCGCATCACCGGCCGTCTCGACGCGTTCTCGCCCTTCTCCAAGAAGATCCACATCGACGTCGACGCCTCCTCGATCAACAAGGTGGTCAAGGTCGATATCGGCATCGTCGGCGATTGCGGCTCGGTGCTCGAAGACATGCTCGCGGCCTGGAAGGCCCTGCCCAAGCGCCCCGACCAGGGCCGCTTCGACGAGTGGATGGCCAAGATCCGCACGTGGAAGGCGCGGGACTGCCTCGCCTATTGGCCGTCGGGCACGATCATCAAGCCGCAATACGCGGTGCAGCGCCTCTATGAGGCCTGCAAGGACCGAAAGACCTTCATCACCACGGAGGTCGGCCAGCACCAGATGTGGGCGGCGCAGTACTTCAAGTTCGACGAGCCGAACCGCTGGATGACCTCGGGCGGCCTCGGCACCATGGGCTACGGCCTGCCCGCGGCCATCGGCACCCAGCTCGCCAATCCGGACGGTCTCGTCATCGACATCGCCGGCGAGGCCTCGATCCTGATGAACATCCAGGAGATGTCCACGGCCGTGCAGTATCGCCTGCCGGTCAAGATCTTCATCCTGAACAACGAGTATATGGGCATGGTGCGCCAGTGGCAGGAGCTGCTGCACGGCTCGCGCTATTCGCAGAGCTATTCGGAAAGCCTGCCGGACTTCGTCAAGCTGGCGGAGGCCTACGGCGCCAAGGGCATGCGCTGCGACAAGCCGGGCGAGCTCGACGGGGCGATCGCCGAGATGCTGGCCCATGACGGCCCGGTCATCTTCGATTGCATCGTCGACAAGAAAGAGAACTGCTTCCCGATGATCCCGTCGGGCAAGGCGCACAACGAGATGCTGCTCTCCGACTACCTCGGCGAGACCGGAATGGACCTCGGCGACGTGATCTCCGAGGAAGGCAAGATGCTGGTCTGACCGACGGCACGGAGGAGAGACGTCATGAACGCCATGAACACGCACTACCCCGATGCCGGTCGGGTCGAGCCGATCAACCGGCACACCCTCGCGGTCATCGTCGACAACGAGCCGGGCGTCCTCGCGCGGATCGCGGGGATGTTCTCGGGACGCGGCTACAACATCGAGAGCCTGACGGTGTCGGAGACCGAGGTGGCGCGCCACATCTCGCGCATCACCATCGTCACCGCCGGCACCGATGCGGTGATCCAGCAGATCAAGGCTCAGCTCGACCGGCTCGTGCCCGTGCACCGGGTCGTCGACCTCACGCTCCAGGGCAAGGCCCTCGAGCGTGAGCTCTGCCTCGTCAAGGTGGCGGGTACCGGTGAGCACCGCACCGAATCGCTCACCCTCGCCGCCGCCTTCGGCGCCAAGACCCTGGACGCGACCCTGAACTCGTTCGTGTTCGAGGTCACCGGCACCACCGAGGAGATCGACCGCTTCATCGGCCTGATGACGGTGATCGGCCTCGTGGAAATCTCCCGCACGGGCATCGCAGCCATGGGGCGTGGTTCGGAAGCGATGTGAGGCTTTTTCGCCGACGGTGATAACGTGCCGGAGATGTGCCGGAGATGTGCCGGGGATGATGCGATGAGAGCGAGGCTGGAACGGAGTGGGGACGATTTCGTCCTCTCAGTGACCCGAGAGGACGTGCGGAAGCTCGGTCTCGTCGAGGGGCAGGAAGTGGACATCGATCCGGTGCCTGCCCCCCTCGCGCCTCCGCCCGCCCGCCGTTACGTCAACGGGTTCCCCGTCTTCACGATGGCGGAAATGGCTGCGGAGATGAGGAGACTCGGGCCTGATTTCGAGCCTCCGACCGTTGATTGGGGACCGGATGTCGGTTCCGAGATCATCAATGATGACGATCCCCGCTGATCGGCCGCATGAGCCGGGTGACCTGATCCTCGTCGATCTCGACCCCGTTCTCGGAACCGAGCAACGCGGAAAGCGACCGGTCCTCATTATCTCGACCCTGGAGATGAACACGCTGACCGGGCGGATCATCATCTGCCCGGTCACCCGCAATCGCGATCCCTGGCCGACGAAAGTCTTTTTGCCGGAGGGGTTAGGCGCTGACGGCGCAGTCCTCGCCGATCAGGTCCGCTCGATCGACCGCAGAGCGCGCATCCTCCGCTCCCTCGGGACAGTCCCCGATCCCATACTCGCGGAAGTCCGCGCCAAGGTGGCAGCGTTGATCGGCTTGCAATTCGATAGTGAGACCGAGGAAAGCTCAGCTCCATGACCACCCTCTACTACGCCCCCGGCGCCTGCTCGCTCGCCTCCCACATCGCCCTCGAGGAAACGGGAGCGCCCTACGAAACCGTGCGGCTCGACCTCGCCAAGGGCGACCAGCGGGCGGCCGAATACCTCGCCGTCAACGAGCGCGGCCGCGTGCCGGCGCTGGTCGAGGAGGATTGGGTGCTCACCGAGAACACCGCCATCCTGCGCCACATCGCGCGCAGTCATCCGCAGGCCGGCCTGTGGCCGCAGGCGCCCCGCGATCAGGCGCGGGTCGACGAATGGCTGGGCTGGCTCTCCACCGGCCATCATATCGCCTACGCGCATATCCGCCGGGCCGAGCGCTACACGAGCGATGAGACGGCCTTCCCGGGCATCCAGGCCAAGGGCGTCGAGACCTGCGGCGACCTCTTCACTATGACCGAGGTCAAGCTCTCCAACGGCGGCTGGGCCGTCGGCGAAGCCTACAGCGTCGCCGATCCCTACCTGCTGCTGTTCTGGACCTGGGGCCGCGGCCCGGCGCTCGGCTTCGACATGGCGGAGCGCTTTCCCCATTGGACCGCGCATGCCCGCGCCATGGCGGCGCGGCCCGCCGTGCAGGCCGTGTTCGCCCGCGAAGGCCTCAAACTGCCTGAATAAGGTTCGACCGGGGGCACACCGCCTCTTGTTCGGGACGCAAAACCGGATTATGCCGCTGCGTACCGTACGGTACGGTACTGGTTGTCTGGAAGCATGAGCGCGACGGTCGCACGCGACGAGACGGGGCAGGAGGTCCCCTCGGCCCGCCAACAGGCGGTGCTCGATGCCGTGCTCGCTCTCCTCGTCGAGGAGGGCGACCAGCTCACCATGGACGCGGTCGCCCGCCGGGCGAGTTGCTCGAAGGAAACCCTGTACAAATGGTTCGGGGACCGGGACGGTCTCCTCACCGCTACGGTGCGCTGGCAGGCCTCGCGCGTCCATGCGGGGCGCGACGCGGCGGGCGTGCTCGATGCGGCGACCCTGCGGGAGCGCCTGCTCGATTTCGCCGTGACCTGGCTCGATGTGATCGCGGGCCGTACCTCGGTGGTGCTGAACCGCATCGCCATCGCGCATGCCGGCTCGCGCAAGGGCAACCTCGGCGCCATCGTGCTGGCGAACGGGCGGCTGGCCATTGGCGGGCGGGTCAAGCCCGTGCTGGAAGCGGGCCGTGCGGCCGGGCTCCTCGCCTATGAGGACGGCGAGACCGCCTTCCGGACCTTCTTCGGTCTGGTCGGGCGCGACATCCAGATCCGACTTCTCCTCGGCGACGCGCTCGACCTCGACGCCGCCGAGATCCGACGCGACGCGGCCCGCGCCGTCGACCAGTTCCTGGCCCTCTACGGCCAGGCCCGACCCTGACACCCCACGCGAAGAGGACATTCAACCATGCGGGTCTATTACGATCGTGACGCCGACCTCAACCTGATCAAGGGCAAGAAGGTCGTCATCGTCGGCTACGGCAGCCAGGGCCATGCCCACGCCCTCAACCTGCGCGATTCCGGCGTGAAGGGCATCGTCATCGCACTCCGCGAAGGCTCGGCCACCGCCAAGAAGGCGGAGCACGAGGGCTTCACGGTGATGAACGTCGCCGACGCCGCCCGCCAAGCCGACGTCGTCATGATGCTGACCCCGGACGAACTGCAGGGCGATATCTACAAGGAGTCGCTCGAGCCGAACATGAAGCAAGGCGCCGCCCTCCTGTTCGCCCACGGCCTCAACGTCCACTTCAACCTCATCGAGCCCCGCAAGGATCTCGACGTGCTCATGGTCGCCCCCAAGGGCCCCGGCCACACCGTGCGCGGCGAGTACCTCAAGGGCGGCGGCGTGCCGACCCTGATCGCCATCGCGCAGGACGCTTCCGGCAACGCGCACGATCTCGGCCTGTCCTACGCTTCGGCCAATGGCGGCGGCCGCGCCGGCATCATCGAGACCACCTTCAAGGAAGAGTGCGAGACCGACCTGTTCGGCGAGCAGGCCGTGCTGTGCGGCGGCCTCGTCGAGCTCATCAAGGCCGGCTTCGAGACCCTGGTCGAGGGCGGCTACGCTCCCGAGATGGCCTATTTCGAGTGCCTCCACGAGGTGAAGCTCATCGTCGACCTCATCTACGAGGGCGGCATCGCCAACATGAACTACTCGATCTCGAACACCGCCGAGTACGGCGAGTACGTCACCGGCCCGCGCATCGTCACGAGCGAGACCAAGGCCGAGATGAAGCGCGTGCTGGACGACATCCAGTCGGGCAAGTTCACCCGCGACTGGATGCTGGAGAACAAGGTCGGCCAGACCTCGTTCAAGGCCACCCGCGCCAAGCTCGCCCGTCATCCGATCGAGGAAGTCGGCTCGAAGCTCCGTGGCATGATGCCGTGGATCTCCGAGAAGGCCCTGGTCGACAAGTCCAAGAACTGATTTTTTGTGATGGGCGACCGGGCTTCGCTCGGCTGCCCCCTCGCAGAGAAAGCCGGCCTCGTGCGAGCGGGGCCGGCTTTTTGTTTGGGTCGACCCTCCCCCCATTGCGGGGGAGGGTGGTCGCGGAGCGACCGGGAGAGGGGACGACGCTTCCGGAGATGGCACTCCCCTCATCCGACTTGGCTCGCGGGCCATCGTCTCCCGCGGAGGGCAGAAGGACGAGCTGCCCCCGTTGTACTCTCAGGAAAATCCGGCGATCATGCTCCGTAACGGCTGCCCATCTGAGAGCGGCCGAAGGTTGGAGGACACCCATGGCTTCGCTCTATTACGACGAGCATCGCGCGCTTCAGGAAGAGTACAACACCGTCAAGCTCGCCGAGCGCCTCGACACCGGCTGGGTGCATGACGAGATCGGTCCCGACGAGGCGGCGTTCATCGGCAGCCGCGACATGTTCTTCCTGTCCACGGTCGATCCCGACGGCATGCCCACCGTCTCGTACAAGGGCGGCAGCACCGGCTTCGTGAAGGTGCTCGACGCCAACACGCTGGTCTTCCCCGGGCTGGACGGGAACGGCATGTGGTACTCGATGGGCAACATCGAGGGTCAGTCCAAGGTCGGGCTGCTGTTCATCGATTTCGAGACCCCGCACCGTGTCCGCGTCCAGGGCCACGCCCGGATGCTGCGCGACGATCCGCTGATGGCCGAGTACACCGAGGCCAAGTACCTCGTGAAGATCGAGGTGACGAAGGCCTGGGTCAACTGCCCGCGCTACATCCACAAGTATCAGAAGGTGTCCCAGAACAAATACGTGCCGCGCCCCGACAAGGAGACGCCGCTCGCCCTTTGGAAGCGTCTCGACATGGTCGGTGACGTGATCTCGGACGAGGACAAGGCGCGGGTCGAAAAGGAAGGCCAGCTCGCCCTGCCGGAATACGAGGCACGGGTGGCGCGCGGCGAAAGCTGAAGCCCGGCCGAGCACCGTCCCGGCCATCGTATCCGGGGCGGTGCGCCAAGCAGGTTCGCGTCGGCAAGCCAACGCATCACCTCGCTTAGGCCCTTGAAGTATCGCAGGTTCTGGGACGCAAAACCGGCGACCACTTTTGCGAACCTGCCTAGTCCGCCCGGCGGGCCACGATGAAGACCCGCGGGAAGGCGAGCAGGCGTCGCCCGTCACTGCGGGGCGGATAAGCCGCATCGATCGCCTTCGCGTAGGCGGCGAGGAACCCGGCCGTGTCCTCGGGGTCCAGCGGGTCGAGGAAGGGCCGGAGCCCGGTCGCCCTGACCCATTCGACGATGGCGGCGGCATCCGCCATCGGGTGGTGATAGGCGGTGCGCCACACATCGACCCCGGCCGCGAGCGGCGCCAGCAGGTCGTAATAGCCGGCCGGCTCCAGCATCCGCCCGAGCCGCCCGGCCACGGCCGGATCGCCGATGGCCCCGGCCCAGGGACCGGCACCCGCCACCTCGCGCATCAGGCGGTGCGAGGGCTCGGCGAGGTTGTCGGGCATCTGCACGGCGAGCACGCCGCCGGGTGCCAGGAGGCCGAGGAGCCGGGGCAGGAGCACCGGGTGGTCGGGCAGCCATTGCAGCACGGCGTTGGCGTAGATCAGGTCCGGCGCCCGCTCGGGGATCCAAGTCGCCGCATCGGCCAGCGCGAAGGCGAGGCCGGGCAGGCGGCTCCTCGCCCGCTCCAGCATCGCCGGTGAGGTATCGAGGCCGATCACCACCGCTTCGGGAAAGCGTGCGGTGATGAGCGCGGTGGAATTGCCGGGGCCGCAGCCGAGATCGTAGACGAGGCGGGGGGCTTCGAGCGGCACGCGGGCCAGGAGCTCGGCCGCCGGACGGGTGCGCTGGTCCTCGAAGCGGGTGTAGAGGGCGGGGTTCCAATCGGCCATCGTGCTCACCCTTCCGCTCCGTCGTCGTCAGCAGCCGAGCTGGTCGGCCAGATCCGTGAGGTCCCGGGCCGCGTAGGTGACCGGAACATTGGGCGCCGTTTCGCCACCGCCCGGCCCGTTCTCGCGCGGGCGGGCGATATGGGCGGTGGACAGGCCGTGGCTCGCCGCTGCCGCGAGGTCGCCCGAATGGGCGGCGACCATCAAGGTCTCCGCCGGAGCGAAGCCGAAGGCCGCCACCGCATCGCGATAGAGGGCCGGTTTCGGCTTGTAATCGCGGGAATGGCCGGCACCCAGGATCGCATCGAAAATCAGCCCGTTGCGGCGGGCGAGGTCGGCCATCAGCCGGATATGCCCGTTCGAGTTTGGCGCCAGGAGGTGGCGCGTCCGAAGACGCCGCAGGGCATGCGGTACGTCGGGCCAGGCATCGAGCCGATGCCAGGCCTGGACCAGTTCCCGCTGTGTGGCATCCGACACGCCGACGATGCCAAACTCGGCCAGGACGAGGGGCAGGGAGTCCGCATGGAGGGTATCGAGGTCCACGAAGGGTCGGGTCCCCGAACGCACGGTCTCCATCGAAGGCCCGTAGCGCCGGCGCCAGGCATCCGCGAAAGCGCCGGCATCGAGGGTGGGCACCTCCGCGCCGAGGAGGCGTGCGGCCTCGCGGGCCACTCCGGAGCGCCAGTCGACGAGCGTCCCGAAGACGTCGAAGACGAGCGCCCGGATCATTACCGGACGGCCCGCAACCGCGGCCCGCGGCGGACGAAGCCGACGATGTCCTTCACCGCATCCAGCGTCGGGGCCGCGATGGCCTCGGCGCGCTCGGAGCCGTCGGCGAGGACGGAGTCGATATAGTCGGTATCGGCCACGAGGCGCTTCATCTCGGAGGCGATCGGCGCCAGCGTCTCCACGGCGAGCTCCACCAGCGCCCCCTTGAAGGCGGAGAACTGCGCGCCGCCGTAATCGGCCAGCACCTCGTCGCGGGTGACGCCCTTCAGCGCCGCGAAGATGCCCACGAGGTTGTCGGCCTCTGGCCGCGCGGCGAGACCCGCCGTCTCGGAGGGCAGGGGCTCCGGATCGGTCTTGGCCTTGCGCACCTTGTTGGCGATGGTATCCGCCTCGTCGGTGAGGTTGATGCGCGAATTGTCGGAGGGGTCCGACTTCGACATCTTCTTGGTGCCGTCCCGCAGGGACATGACGCGGGCGGCCGGGCCGCCGATCAGCGGCTCGGTGATCGGGAAGAAGCCCGCGCCCGCATCGTGCCCGTGGGCGGAGATCGACTCGGAAAAGTCGTTGTTGAACTTCTGCGCGATGTCGCGGGTCAGTTCGAGATGCTGCTTCTGGTCCTCGCCCACCGGCACGTGGGTGGCGCGGTAGGCCAGGATGTCGGCGGCCATCAGCACCGGATAGGCGTAGAGCCCGACGCTCGCGTTCTCCCGGTCCTTGCCGGCCTTGTCCTTGAACTGGGTCATGCGGTTCAGCCAGCCGAGGCGGGCGACGCAGTTGAAGATCCAGGCGAGCTCGGCATGGGCCGGCACCTGGCTCTGGTTGAAGACGATGCTGCGCTTCGGGTCGATGCCGGCGGCGAGGAAGGCGGCCGTGACTTCGCGGATCTGGCCCTTCAGCGCGGCCGGATCCTGCCACAGGGTGATCGCGTGCATGTCGACGACGCAGTAGAGGCACTGCGCCTCGCGCTCCTGCATCTCCACGAAGCGCTTGATGGCGCCGAGGTAATTGCCGAGATGCAGGTTGCCCGTGGGCTGTACGCCCGAGAACACGAGCTCTGTGAACGCGGTCATCGCGCGTGGTTCCTATGGCGTGATGGCGAGGGAGAAGCCCGACGCTCGGATCAGGGCACCGACGTGTGCGTTCTGAACGGCTCACCATGGGTGGTCAAGGTGCACGGCATGTTGGCCCAACCCGCGCCGAAAATCGAAAAGATCGAATTTCCGTACGGAATTTGGTATCGAAGGTAGATCGCCTTCAATCGTTCCGGGGAGGCGGCAAGCGGTGAGGTGGGTGAATGGAAGCTCAGCTGCAAAGTGTC
The DNA here is from genome assembly GCF_008040005.1 of Methylobacterium sp. WL19. NCBI lineage: Bacteria > Pseudomonadati > Pseudomonadota > Alphaproteobacteria > Hyphomicrobiales > Methylobacteriaceae > Methylobacterium > Methylobacterium sp. WL19. The sequence goes on along the minus strand of NZ_VRVC01000120.1, from coordinate 2,200 downwards.
ATGGCCGACGTGGCGGTGAGTGTGTCGGAGCTGAAGAAGAGTCCGACATCGGTGATGAACCGTGCCGACGGAGCACCGGTGGCGATCCTGAACCACAACCGCGTCATGGGCTACATGGTCCCGCCGGAGACCTTCGAGGCCATGATGGACGCCATCGACGACGACGTGCTGGCGGCCATCGTGAAAGCCCGCTCCGGCGAAGTGCCGTGTACGGAGCCGCCAAGCGGTAGCGCCGCCGCTACCGCCTAACCCCGCTCCCGTGCCTGCCCGGTCGGGCAGATGTCCAGCAGCACGCACTTCCCGCACGCCGGATTGCGGTGGTGGCACACGGCCTGGCCGTGGAGCATCAGGATCTCGTGGTTGTCGTAGAGATCCTGCGCGCTCCACTCCGCCGGAAGTTGCGCCCGCAGGATCGGATGAGACGGGCCGACATCGACCTTCGGGCCGATGAGGCCGGTGCGTTGCGCCACCCGGTGGTGGTGGCTGTCCACCGGCAGGGCCGGCATCCGCAGCAGGCTGAACGAGAGCACCGCCGCGCTGGTTTTCGGGCCGACGCCCGGAATCGCTTCGAGCCACGAGCGCGCCGCGTCGACCTCCATCTCCTTCAGGAAATCGAGGGAGAGGGCGCCGTGACGCTCGGCCACCGCCGCCATGACGGCACGGATGCGGGGAGCCTTCAGTTCCGGCCAGGTCACGCCGGAGATCGTCGCCTCGATCTCAGCCACGGGCGCGCCCATGAGGTCGGACCAATCCGGGTAGCGTGCCCGCAACGCCTTGAAGGCGCGACCGGAATCGGCGTTCCGGGTCCGGTGGGAGAGAAGCGAGGAGACGAGCTCGCTCAGCGGGTCGAGGCTGTGGAAATACGGAATCGGGCAGCCGTAGACGGGGCAGAGCCGGCGGTGGATCTCCAGCGCCTTGTCACTGAGGCTCGCGTCGGCGAGGTCAACGGAGCACCTGGTCTGCCGGGGGCGGGGGCCGGCGAGGTCGTGCCCGGATGCGATGGCCATGACAGGCGAATCCCCGGCGAGTCCGAGCGGTTCCGCCGGACCCGAACCCTGCCGGGTGCGACACAGAATCGTGCCTTTGAAACCCGCGGCCTTGCACCACCCCCGCCGACATGACACGTTCGACCCGTCAGCGAATGACGCAGCGGGAGAGCCCAGGCCGGTACGAACCGGTCATGGCGCCGACGGAGCAACCACCCCCGGAAACTCTCAGGCACAATCACCGCTTCGTTTTGACAATCTGGAGAGAGGCGCCTTCGCGGGCGTCCACCGAAGGAGAAATCCCAGCCCCTCGCGGGTCGGGAGAAGCTCTCAGGTAACCGTGACAGATGGGGGCAACCGGACCACTCGATCGAGTGTCCGGGGACGTTCTGTCATGGGATGACCAGATGCCGCTCGACGCTTCCAGCACGCCGCTTCACGCGCTCCACCTGCGCCACGGCGCCCGCATGGTGCCTTTCGCGGGCTATGCGCTGCCGCTGCATTATCCGGCCGGCCTGATCGCCGAACATCTGCACACCCGCAAGGCAGCGGGGCTGTTCGATGTGTCGCATATGGGCCAGATCCGGCTGAATCCGGGTCCGGGCGGCATGGCGGACCTCGCCCGCGCCCTCGAAACCCTCCTGCCCATCGACGTGCTGGGCCTGGCACCGGGCCGGCAGCGCTACGGCTTCCTCACCGACGAGACCGGCGGCATCCTCGACGACCTCATGGTCGCGCGCCTCGACGACAGCCTGATCCTGGTCGTCAACGCCGCCAACAAACTCGCCGACGACGCCTATCTCCGCGCCCATCTCACCGGCCTGTGCGAGATCGCGGTTCTGCCCCGGGCACTCCTCGCCCTCCAGGGGCCGCTGGCGGAGAGCGCCCTGGCACGGCTCGCCCCCGAGACCGCCGCCATGCGCTTCCTCGACGTGAAGTGGGTGGACCTCCTCGGCGCGTCCGCCCTCGTCAGCCGCTCCGGCTATACCGGGGAGGACGGGTTCGAGATTTCTCTCCCCGAAGAGGCGGCGGATGCCGTGGCCGAAGCCCTGCTGCAGGACGAGGATGTGGAGCCGGTGGGGCTCGGCGCCCGCGATTCCCTGCGGCTGGAAGCCGGCCTGTGCCTGCACGGCGCCGACATCGACCCGGCCACCAGTCCCGTTGAGGCCGGTCTGACCTGGGCGATCCAGCCGGTCCGCCGCAAGGGCGGGGCG